>NZ_JBXVPZ010000438.1:0-8003 GCF_057961495.1 Streptomyces sp. P5F9
CACCCGCCCAAGGGCGTCGCCCCCGCCCGCGTGATCAAGGCCCTGGGCGCCCACCTCAAGACGGACAACCCGCTCGCCGGACCGTCCGACACAGCCGGGCACGAGGAGACGGACTTCCTCAACGAGATCGTCGGACCCCGGCAGCCGTACTACACCTGGGAGTCGGTCGACCTGGTGGAGGCCGACTTCACATATACCTGCGGCCTGAACCCGCCGGTGCACGGCCACGTGCACACCTGGGACACCTACGGCAGTGGGTTCCTGCCCTGTTCCCAGCCCTCCGAGGGCGCCCCGGCCAAGGTAGCCGCGGCGAAGCTGTGCCCCGCTGGATCCCTTGCCGTGACCGGCGTCTGACCGGTCCCGGCGTCGCCCGTAAGGCCCTGCGGAGGCCCCTTCCCCGTACGCCACGTACGATGGGGTAAGGCCGTGGCGTGTCCAGCCCGGCAGGGTCCGCGTAACACAGACGTACGCGCAGGCCTTCCTCACTCTCCGGGAGTTCGCCGCAATATGGCCACGCGCCACGACATCCGCAACGTCGCCATCGTCGCCCACGTCGACCACGGGAAGACGACCCTCGTCGACGCCATGCTGAAGCAGGCCGGTGCCTTCGCCGCGCACGCCGCCGAATCGCTCGACGACCGAATGATGGACTCGAACGATCTGGAGCGTGAGAAGGGCATCACGATCCTGGCCAAGAACACGGCCGTGAAGTACCACCCCAAGGATGGCGGCGACGTCATCACCATCAACATCATCGACACCCCGGGCCACGCCGACTTCGGTGGCGAGGTCGAGCGCGGTCTGTCGATGGTGGACGCGGTGGTGCTGCTCGTCGACGCGTCCGAGGGCCCGCTCCCCCAGACCCGCTTCGTGCTGCGCAAGGCGCTCCAGCAGCGCCTGCCCGTCATCCTGTGCATCAACAAGACGGACCGCCCGGACTCCCGGATCGACGAGGTCGTCAACGAGACGTACGACCTGTTCCTGGACCTGGACGCGGACGAGGAGCAGATCGAGTTCCCCATCGTCTACGCGTGTGCGCGCGACGGTGTGGCCTCGCTGACCAAGCCCGCGGACGGCACCGTCCCGCAGGACAGCGACAGCCTGGAGCCGTTCTTCACCACGATCCTGTCGCACGTCCCGGCCCCCGAGTTCGACGAGGCCGCCCCCCTCCAGGCGCACGTCACCAACCTGGACGCGGACAACTTCCTCGGCCGTATCGCGCTGCTCCGCGTCGAGCAGGGCGAGCTGCGCAAGGGCCAGACCGTCACGTGGATCAAGCGCGACGGCACGATGTCCAACGTGCGCATCACCGAGCTGCTCATGACCGAGGCGCTCACCCGCAAGCCGGCCGAGATGGCGGGCCCCGGTGACATCTGCGCCGTGGCCGGTATCCCGGACATCATGATCGGCGAGACCCTCGCCGACCCCGAGAACCCGATCGCGCTGCCGCTGATCACGGTCGACGAGCCGGCGATCTCCATGACCATCGGTACGAACACCTCGCCGCTGGTCGGCCGCGGCGGCACCGGCAAGGGCGCCTCCGCGAAGGCCGCCGTCAAGGACCGCAAGGTCACCGCCCGGCAGGTCAAGGACCGCCTGGACCGCGAGCTGATCGGCAACGTCTCGCTGCGCGTGCTCGACACCGAGCGTCCCGACGCCTGGGAGGTGCAGGGCCGCGGTGAGCTGGCGCTGGCCATCCTGGTCGAGCAGATGCGCCGCGAGGGCTTCGAGCTGACCATCGGCAAGCCGCAGGTCGTCACCCAGATCATCGACGGCAAGGTGCACGAGCCGGTCGAGCGCATGACGATCGACGTGCCCGAGGAGCACATGGGCGCGGTCACGCAGCTCATGGGCGTCCGCAAGGGCCGGATGGACAACATGTCGAACCACGGCTCGGGCTGGGTCCGGCTGGAGTTCGTCGTGCCGTCCCGCGGTCTCATCGGCTTCCGTACCGAGTTCCTGACCGGTACGCGCGGCACGGGCATCGCCCACTCCATCCACGAGGGCCACGAGCCGTGGTTCGGTGTGCTGACGACCCGTAACAACGGTTCGCTGGTCGCCGACCGCGCCGGTGCCGTCACCGCCTTTGCGATGACGAACCTCCAGGAGCGCGGCGTGCTGTTCACGGACCCCGGCACCGAGGTGTACGAGGGCATGATCGTCGGCGAGAACTCGCGCGCCGACGACATGGACGTGAACATCACCAAGGAGAAGAAGCTCACCAACATGCGCTCGGCCGCCGCCGACTCGTTCGAGGCGATCGTGCCGCCGCGCAAGCTCTCCCTGGAGCAGTCCCTGGAGTTCTGCCGCGACGACGAGTGCGTCGAGGTGACCCCGGAGGCCGTTCGCATCCGCAAGGTCGTCCTCGACCAGAAGGAGCGCGGCCGCTCCGCGAGCCGCGCCAAGCACGGCTGACGCATACGATCGCAGGCCGTTCGAGGCGCTGTTACCGGCCAACTGAGCCCGGGTGCCCCCATCTTGGGGGTGCCCGGGCTTTTTGCAACTGATTTTCGCCCTGTTCCCCGGGACGGTCTGTCCGTAATGCGGAGATCCTCGCCCGATACCCATGTAACAAGTCCGTTTCGTGGCCTTCTCGCATCGAACAGTTTGTCCATGTTTTGGAAGATGTACGGGCGAGCTGTGACTGAATTGAGATTTAAAGACAGTGGTCGGCACCTGGCACATGGCAGATAGTTAGCCGCGTAGCGCTCGGGTCAATGGGTCATCGCGCCGTGGGGACGGCGCCGACTCGCGAGCACCAGGGGGTGTCTGACCCTCCGCCAGGGGTGGCGGAGGAAAGACGTGAACCCCCTCCTGTTGGTGAACACGTGGAGTCATGAGGAGGAGCCCCATGCGTGGTGTCATGAACGCCAGGTGGGACACGCCGTCCGTCAGTAGCAACCTCGCCCGCCCATACGGAGATTGGCTCTGAGGAGTCGGCCGGCGGTCTAGTGCCGCCGTTCAACTACGCGCGTCCGGCTGCGGGATCTCCCGCCGCACCGGGACGCTCCGGACCTCTTTCCTAGCTCCGAACGGTGATCGCGCACACCCTGCGGCGGTCGCCCGCTCGGCACACCCACACCTGTGAAATGGGCGAACAGTGACAAGTCCTATCGACATTGAGGGCGGCGGAACCTCGGTCGTCGTCGACGGCGAACCAGGGCCGCAGGCGGAACCCGAGGCCAAGAAGATGGAGGGCCGGTCGCCCGGCCAGCTGATGTGGATCCGCTTCAAGCGCGACCGCACCGGCGTGATCTCGGCCTACGTCGTGGCCTTCTTCTTCCTCGTCGGACTCCTCGCACCACTGATCTCCAAGCTGTACGGCAAGGACCCGTACACGGTGTACGCGGACGAACGCCCCGAGCTCTTCGACAGCGCGGGCGTCCCGCTGCAGCCCAACGGCGGGATCAGCAGCCAGTTCTGGTTCGGCCTCGAACCGGGCAACGGCTACGACGTGTTCACCAAGCTCCTCTACGGCATCCGCACCTCGCTGATGATCTCCGTCTGCGTGACGGTCGCGACCGTCCTCACCGGCATCCTGCTCGGCGTCGCGGCCGGCTTCCTCGGCGGCAAGTCCGACTACTTCATCAGCCGGGTCATCGACTTCCTGCTGGCCTTCCCCGCCCAGCTGTTCTTCATCGCGAGCATGCCGGTCGTCGTGTCGCTCTTCGTGAGCCCGACCGACGAGACACCGACATACGTCCGTGTCGTGGCCCTCATCGCGGTGCAGTGGTTCCTGGGCTGGATGAGCCTGGCCCGCATCCTGCGCGGCACCAGCCTGGCGCTGCGCGAACGGGAGTTCATCGAGGCGGCCCGGGTCAGCGGAGCCTCGTCCTGGCGGATCATCAGCAGAGAGATCCTGCCGAACGTGGTCACGCCGATCCTCGTGCAGTCCACGTACATGCTTCCCGGCTTCGTGACCGCCGAGGCCGGCCTGTCCTACCTGGGCGTGGGCATCGTCGAACCGACGCCGGACTGGGGACAGATGTTCTCCAAGGCGTCCACCGAACTCGTGATGTCGAACGACATCACCTACATGTTCTTCCCGGGTGTCTCGATGATCATCTTCATCGTGGCCTTCAACCTGCTCGGGGACTCGGTCAGGGACGCCTTCGATCCCAAGACGGCCCGCTGACCGTCCGTGGGCGGGCGTTCGCGCCCGGCTACCGCACGGCAACACAGCAATCCAGCACGGCGATCCAGCACGGGAATTCCTTTGTGCACTGGTGACACACAGATGGGTGGAAACTGAGTGATGAGTAGGGGCGGACGCCACGTATACGCCGCGCTCTCCGTGCTCGCGGCCGGGGCTCTTGTGCTCACCGGTTGCAGCAAGGGCGGCAGCGACGCGAGCGACAACAACAAGCAGGACAAGGAGAACGCGGCAAGACAGCAGAAGTCGATCAAGTTCGGCGACACCGCGGACTCCACCGGACCGGCCGCGGCCGTACCGGGCGCCAAGCCGGGCGGCACGATGGAGGTGCTCCAGCGTGACAGCTACGCCCACCTCGACCCGGCCCAGATATACGTCTCGGACGAGGGCTCGCTCGCGACCCTGATCCACCGGGGTCTCACGGGCTACAAGACCACCACCAACGACGGCAAGGGCCACGAGGTCGTCGGCGACCTCGCCACCGACTCCGGTACCACCACGGACGGCGGCAAGACCTGGAAGTACACCCTCAAGGACGGCATCAAGTTCGCCGACGGCACGCCGATCACGTCCGCGGACTTCCGCCAGACCTTCGAGCGGCTCTTCGCGCCCTTCATCAACCAGGGCCCGTCCTACCTCCAGCAGTGGCTGGCCGACACCTCCGGCGCCGACTACCGCAAGCTGCTGCCGGACGGTCCGTACAAGGGCAAGCACCTGCCGAGCAGCGTCCTGGAGACCCCGGACGCCAAGACCATCATCTTCCACTTCAAGACGGCGCACTCCGACCTGCCGTACGCCCTGGCCATGGCGGGCTACGCCGTCGTCTCCGCCAAGGGTGACACCCAGGCGAAGTACGACAAGTCGCCGGTGACGAGCGGCCCGTACAAGATCCAGTCGTTCAAGTCCGGCAAGTCGATGGTGCTCGTGAAGAACACCAACTGGGACCCGAAGACGGACCCGATCCGCCACCAGTACGTGGACCAGTTCAACTTCACGTTCAACCAGCAGTTCGAGACGTCGACGAAGGCGCTCCTCGCGGACAGCGGTGCGGACCAGACCGGCATCAGCTTCAACAACCAGGTCGACGCGGGCAACTTGTCCAGCGTCCTCAAGGACCCGAAGCTGAAGTCCCGCACGGTCTCCGGCTACCAGCCGTACGTGGGGCAGATGAACATCAACAACAGCCACGCGGCCATGAAGGACAAGACGGTGCGTGAGGCCATCGCCTACGCGCTGCCCATCACGCCGTTCCTCCGTGCCTTCGGCGGCACCGACGCGATGGAGGTCGCCGGCGGCACCATCAGCCCGACCGTCTCCGGCTACAACGCCGCGTTCGACCCGTTCGGCAAGAAGAAGAAGCCGGCCGGTGACCCGGAGAAGGCCAGGGCCCTGCTGAAGAAGGCCGGCAAGCTCAACATGAAGCTGACCTTCGGCTACACCAACACCCCCGAGGGCCAGCAGTACTCCACCGCCATGGCGGCGGGCCTGAAGAAGGCCGGCTTCAACGTCCAGCGCCAGGAGATCCCGGCCGAGACCTACTACGACCAGGTCAGCAAGCTGGACAACAACTACGACATCTTCCACACCGCGTGGGGCGCCGACTGGCCGTCCGCCTCGACCGTCGTCCCGCCGCTCTACGACGGACGCGGCATCGCCGACGGTGCGCAGAACTACTCGCAGGTCAACGACCCCAAGGTGAACGCCGACATCGACGCGGCGAACAAGATCACCGACCCGGTCAAGGCCGCGGCCGCCTGGGAGAAGATCGACGAGTACCTCGTGAAGGACCTCGTCGCCTTCGTCCCGACCGCGTACTACAAGCAGACCCAGATCGCCGGCTCCAAGGTCGGCGGACTCGTCTACGACGACGTCATCGGCGGCGTCGACCCGCGACGCCTGTTCGTCAAGTAACCGCCGTCCGTCCGGCACCCGTTGCGTCCGTCCCCCTCCGGGGCGACGCACCGGGTGCCGGGCGGCCCGCCGACGTCAGAGAGCTGCCCCTGTCATGCTGCGCTTCCTCGTCCGCCGGACCCTCGGCGCCGTCGTCATCCTGTTCCTGCTGAGCATCGTCACGTTCCTGCTGTTCTTCGGGATGCCACGCGACCCGGGGCTGCTGATGTGCGGCAAGACGTGCAACCCGACCAGCCTCGCGAACATCCACCATGTGCTCGGCCTCGACAAGCCGATCAGCACGCAGTACGGGATCTTCCTGAAGAACCTCGTCATGGGCAGCAACGGCTTCGCCCAAGGGCCCTGCCCCGCCCCGTGCTTCGGGTACTCGTACCACACCAACGACCAGGTCTGGGCCACGCTGGTCGACCGGCTGCCCACCACCATCTCGCTCACCCTCGGCGGCGCCTTCTTCTTCCTGCTCATCGGCCTCGGCACCGGTCTGCTCGCGGCCTGGAAGCGCGGCACGCTGATCGACAAGACGGCGACGGCCGGAGCGATGGTTCTCAGCTCGATGCAGATCTACTTCCTGGGCCCGCTGGCACTGGCGCTGCTGGTCTATCAGACCCACATCTTCGACAAGCCGGCGTACAACAACTTCACCGCGAACCCGGTCAGTTGGTTCACCGGGCTGATCATCCCCTGGGTGGTGCTGTCCACGATCTTCGCCGCGCAGTACACCCGTATGGCGCGCTCGGCGATGATCGAACAGCTCCAGGAGGAACACGTCCGCACCGCCAAGGCGAAGGGCATGTCCCGCAGATACGTCTTCTTCCGCTACGCCTGGCGCGGCTCGCTGATCCCCATCGTCACCATCTTCGGCATCGACCTGGGCGCACTGCTCGGCGGTGCCATCATCACCGAGTACACCTTCAGCCTGCCGGGCCTCGGCAACCTCGCGGTCCAGGCGGTGTTCTTCAGCGACCTGCCGCTGCTGCTGGGCGTGATGATCTTCTCCGCCTCCATGATCCTTCTCTTCAACATCATCGTCGACGCCTGCTACGCCTTCATCGACCCGCGCGTGCGGCTGGCCTAGGAGCACTCGTGACCACATTGACCAAGGAAGCCGGCGCTCCCTCGCCGGCCGACGCGGGTGCCTTTCTCTCGGTGCGGGACCTGCACGTCAGCTTCAAGACCGAGGACGGCATCGTGCGCGCCGTCGACGGTCTCTCCTTCGACGTCGAACGCGGCAAGACCCTGGGCATCGTGGGGGAGTCGGGCTCCGGCAAGTCGGTCACCAACCTGACGATCCTCGGCCTGCACAACCCGATGTTCACCACCGTCGAGGGCGAAATCCTCCTGGACGGGCAGGAGTTGACCACGGCCCGCGAGTCCGAGATGGAGAAACTGCGCGGCAACAAGGTCGCCATGATCTTCCAGGACCCGCTGACCGCCCTCTCCCCGTACTACACGGTGGGCCGCCAGATCGCCGAGCCGTACATGAAGCACCTGGGTGCCTCGAAGAAGGACGCCTGGGCGCGCGCGGTGGAGATGCTCGGCAAGGTCGGCATCCCCAACCCGAAGGAACGGGCGAAGGACTACCCGCACCAGTTCTCCGGCGGTATGCGCCAGCGCGCGATGATCGCCATGGCGCTGGTCTGCGACCCCGACCTGCTGATCGCCGACGAGCCGACGACGGCCCTCGACGTCACGGTCCAGGCCCAGATCCTCGACCTCCTGAAGGACCTCCAGCAGGAGTTCGGCTCCGGGATCGTCTTCATCACCCACGACCTGGGCGTGATCGCCGACATGGCCGACGACATCATGGTGATGTACGCGGGCAACGCGGTGGAGCGCGGCTCGACGAACGAGGTCCTCCGCTCACCCCAACACCCCTACACCTGGGGCCTGTTGAACTCCATGCCCCGCCTGGACTCGGACCTGAGCGCGCCGCTGGACC
>NZ_JBXVPZ010000439.1:0-7993 GCF_057961495.1 Streptomyces sp. P5F9
CGGCACCTTCGCGTGTGCGGGCACTTGAGATCTTGCGGGATCCAAATTTGTTTGTTGCAAAGAGCTGTCGAGATATTGCGTGATCATGTCAACGATATTACGGTCCCCCATGCATCGTCACCAACCCCCCGTCTCCCCTCCCTCTCCGGCGGCACCAGCGCGACAGTTCCGGCATTTCATTACGTAAGGAGTGGCACGTGTTCCATTCCATCCGAGATCTGAGACGAGCCCTCGTCTGGGTGGTCAGCACCGTGATGCTGGCCGCCGTGGGCGTCTTCGCTCTGGCTGTCCCACCCGCCGCGGCGGCGTCCACCGCCACCGGCGGCAGCGGCGCGAGCCTGCCGTACGTCGAGGTGCAGGCGGAGAACTCCGCCACCAACGGCTCGGCCATCGGGCCGAGTTACACCGCGGGCCAGCTCGCCGACGAAGCGTCTTACCGCAAGGCGACGACGTTGCAGGGCACCGGCCAGTACGTCACGTTCACCACGCCGGTGGCGACCAACTCGATCAACTTCCGGTACAGCATCCCCGACACCTCGGGCGGCTCGGTCTACACCGCCGCGCTGTCGCTGTACGTCAACGGCGTAAAGCAGCCCGACTTCACCCTGACCAACGCCTACAGCTGGTACTACGGCAGCTACCCCTTCACCAACACTCCGGGCAGCAACCCGCACCACTTCTTCGACGAGGCCCACCGCCTGTTCTCCACCACCTATCCGGCGGGCACGACCTTCAAGCTCCAGGTCGACGCGGGGGACACCGCCTCCTCGTACACGATCGACTTCGCCGACTTCGAGCAGGTCGGCGCCGCCCTGACCGCACCCTCCGGCGCGGTGTCGGTGACCAGCAAGGGCGCCGACGCGACCGGTGTGGCCGACGCGACCAGCGCGTTCAACGCCGCGATCAGCTCCGCGGGCCCCGGCGGCACCGTGTGGATCCCGCCGGGCACCTTCAACATCCCCGGCCACATCAGCGTCAACAACGTCACGATCGCCGGCGCCGGCATGTGGTACTCGACCGTCACCGGCACGGCCCCCGGCTTCTACGGCAACTCGGCACCCAACGCGAGCACCGGTGTCCGCCTGCAGAACTTCGCGATCTTCGGAAACGTGCAGGAACGCGACGACAGCGCCCAGGTCAACGGCATCGGCGGCGCGATGAGCGACTCGACCGTCTCCGGCCTGTGGATCGACCACATGAAGGTCGGCGCCTGGATGGACGGGCCGATGGACGGCCTGACGTTCACCGGCATGCGCATCCGTGACACGACCGCGGACGGCATCAACTTCCATGGCGGGGTCACCAACTCGAAGGTGACCAACAGCGACATCCGCAACACCGGCGACGACGGCATCGCCACCTGGGCGGACTCCGGCATCGGCGCCGACGCCAACGACACGATCTCCAACAACACCGTGTCCCTGCAGATCCTCGCCAACGCCATCGCGATCTACGGCGGCCACGACAACACCGTCAGCGGCAACCGCGTGGTGGACACCGGCATCGCCCAGGGCGGCGGCATCCACGTGGGGCAGCGCTTCACGTCGACGCCGGTCGGCACCACCACGATCTCCGACAACACCATGGTCCGGGCCGGCAGCCTCGACCCCAACTGGCAGTTCGGCGTAGGGGCGTTGTGGTTCGACGGCAGCCAGGGCGCGATCACCGGTCCCATCAACGTGACCAACGCGCTGATCCAGCAGAGCCCTTACGAAGCGGTCCAGTGGGTCGAGGGCACCATCAGCGGCGTCAACCTCAACAACGTGACCATCGCCGGCACCGGAACCTTCGCGCTGCAGGAACAGACCGGCGGCGCCGCCAAGTTCACCAACGTCACGGCCACCGGCGTCGGTTACTCGTCCCCGGTGTACAACTGCTCCGGCGGCAACTTCGTCATCACCGACGGCGGCGGCAACTCCGGCATCAGCGGCACGCCGTACTGCGGCGGCTGGCCCGCTCCGGTCTACCCGCCCTATCCGTCCGAGGGCGTGACGGCCACGCCCGGCGCGCTCAACTTCGGTTCGGTGGCGACCGGTTCCACGAGCGCCGCGCAGACCGTGACGGTCTCCAACCCGACCAACACCGCCGCGTCCGTCTCGTCGATCTCCACCAGCGGCGACTACGCCCAGACCAACACGTGCGGTTCGTCGATCGCGGCGAACGGCTCGTGCACCGTCAGCGTGAAGTTCTCGCCGACGGCGACCGGCAGCCGTAACGGCGCGCTGACCGTCAACGCGGGCGGGACCACCAGCACGGTCAGCCTGTCGGGTACCGGCACCGCTCCGGGCCCGGTGCTGAACACCGACCCGGCGAGCCTGTCCTTCCCGGCCACCGTGGTCGGCTCGTCGGCCACCGCGCAGACGGTGACGGTGACCAACTCGGGCACCGCGTCGGCGACCGTCTCCGCCGTCGCGGCGACCGGTGACTTCAGCCAGACCAACAACTGCTCCACCCTCGCGGTCGGCGCGTCCTGCACGGTCACCGTCGGCTTCAAGCCCACCACGGGCGGAGCGCGCGCGGGCACCCTGACCGTCACCAGCAACGCCAACAACAGCCCAACTGCCGTATCCCTGACCGGCAGTGGCATCGACAGCACCATCAACATCGCCGCCGGGCGTCCCGCGTCGGCGAGTTCGAGCACGAGTCCCTACGTCGCCTCGAACCTCACCGACACGGACGCGTCGACGTACTGGGAGGGCACGGACGGTTCGTTCCCGCAGTGGGCCCAGGTCGACCTCGGCCAGAACTACGGCGTCGGCAAGGTCGTGCTCAAACTCCCGCCGGCGACGGCGTGGTCGACCCGTACGCAGACCCTGTCGGTGCAGGGGTCCACGGACGGTTCCAGCTTCTCCACGCTCAAGGCCTCGGCCGGGTACACCTTCGACCCGAGCGCCAACGGCAACACCGTGACCATCACGTTCAGTTCGGCCACCGCGAGATACGTGCGGGTCAACATCACCGCCAACACGGGCTGGAACGCTGCCCAGTTGTCGGACTTCGAGGTGTTCCCCAGTAGCGGCGGCTCCTCACCGGCGACCCTGTCGGCCGACCCGACGTCGCTGTCGTACGCCACTCAGGCGCTCAACACCGCCAGTAGTGCGAAGACGGTCACGGTGACCAACTCCGGTACGGCGGCGGCGACTGTTTCCGGTATCACCGTCACAGGCGACTTCACGCAGACCAACACCTGCGGGTCGTCGATCGCGGCGGGCGCCTCCTGCACCGTGAGCGTCACGTTCACGCCCACCGCCTCCGGCACCCGCGCCGGTGATCTCAGCATCGCCAGCAACGCGTCGAACGGCACAACCACGGTCGCGCTGACCGGAGTCGGCGCCGGCGCGGTGAGCAGGAACCTGGCGGCCGGCGCGGCCACCACCGAGTCCAGCCACACCGACGTGTACGCGTCGTCGAACGTGACGGACGGCAACCAGGGCACCTACTGGGAGAGCGCCAACAACGCCTTCCCGCAGTGGGTCCAGGTGGACCTCGGTTCGGCACAGAGCGCGAGCCGGGTCGTCCTCCAGCTCCCCGCGACCTGGGGCGCCCGCAACCAGACGCTGTCCCTGTCGGGCAGCACCGACGGCGCCGCCTTCACCACCCTCAAGTCGGCGGCGGCGTACACCTTCGATCCCACCACCAACAACACGGTCACCATCACCTTCACCGCGACCACCCAGCGATACCTCCGGGTGAACATCACGGCGAACAACGGCTGGCCGGCCGGTCAGATCTCCGAGTTCCAGGTCTGGAACGGCTGATACAGGCTGACGGTGCCGCCGGGCGTGAACGCACTCGCACCCGGCGGCACCGACCGCCGACCACCTGAAGAGGAGTCCGGAGGAATCCCCATGGGTGTCACACGCAGAGTCTTCTTGAGAGCCGCGATCGCGACCACCGCCGTAGGAACGGCGGGAGCGACCGGGACCGTACTCGCCCCCACAGCGTCGGCGGCCAGCGGGCCGGGTGACGTGGTCGGCAAGATCACCGTCGGCTACCAGGGCTGGTTCGCCTGCATCGGCGACGGCGCGCCCATCAACGGCTGGTGGCACTGGACCCAGAACTGGGGCCAGCCGCCGTCCCCGACCAACACCGGCATCAGTTGCTGGCCCGACGTCCGGGAGTACACCACCACGTACCAGACGTCGTACGCGGCCCTGGGCAACGGCCGGCCCGCCAAGCTGTTCTCCTCCTACGACCAGCAGACGGTGAACACCCACTTCCTGTGGATGCAGCAGAACAACATCGATACCGCGGCGCTCCAGCGCTTCAACCCCACCGGCGGCGAGGGCCCCACCCGCGACGCCATGGCGACCAAGGTGCGCAGCGCCGCCGAGTCGTACGGCCGGAAGTTCTACATCATGTACGACGTCTCCAACTGGACGAACATGCAGTCCGAGATCAAGACGGACTGGACGAACAAGATGTCCGCGCACACGGCGAGTTCGGCCTACGCGAAGCAGAGCGGCAAGCCGGTGGTCTGTGTTTGGGGCTTCGGCTTCAACGACCCCAACCACCCCTTCACCCCCGACGCCTGCCTCGACGTCGTCAACTGGTTCAAGAATCAAGGCTGTTACGTCATCGGCGGCGTCCCGCGCGAATGGCGGACGGGGACCGGGGGTTCACAGTCCGGCTTCTCGGGCGTCTATCACGCCTTCAACATGATCTCGCCGTGGATGGTCGGCGCCATCGGCAACATGACCGAGGCCGACAACGCGTACACCACCTACACCGTCCCCGACCAGGCCGACTGCAACGCCAACGGCATCGACTTCCAGCCCTGCGTCCTGCCCGGCGACGTCTCCGGCCGGCAGCGCGCGCACGGCGACTTCATGTGGCGGCAGTTCTACAACATGGTGCGGGCCGGGGTGCAGGGCATCTACATCTCCATGTTCGACGAGTACAACGAGGGCAACCAGATCGCCAAGACCGCCGAGACGCAGGCCTGGGTGCCCACCAACTCCGGGTTCCTCGCCCTCGACGAGGACGGCACCGCCTGCTCCTCCGACTACTACCTGCGCCTCACCGGCGACGGCGGCCGCATGCTCAAGGGCCAGCTCGCGCTGACCCCGACTCGGCCTACTCAGCCGGTGGTTCCCAGCGGCGGCGACACCACACCGCCCGCCGCGCCGGGCGGCCTGACCGTCACCGGGCACACCAGCGACTCCGTCTCCCTGAGCTGGAACACGGCGACCGACAACGTCGGCGTGAGCGGTTACCGCGTCCTGCGAGTGTCGGGCTCGACCAGCACCCAGGTGGGTACCACCGGCTCAACCTCCTTCACTGTCACCGGACTTGGCGCGTCCACCGCCTACACCTTCGACGTCGTCGCCTACGACGCGGCGGGCAACGTGTCGCAGCCCTCGGGCCAGGTCACCGTCACGACCGACCCCCCGTCCAGCACCACCAACCTGGCGCTCCACCAACCCACTTCGGAGAGCAGCCACACCCAGTCGTACGCCTCGGGCAACGCGACCGACGGCGACACCAACACCTACTGGGAGTCCGCCAACAACGCCTTCCCGCAGTGGGTCCAGGTCGACCTTGGCGCCGCGACCGGCGTGAAGCGGATCGTCCTGAAACTTCCCCCTGCCACCGCGTGGGCGACCCGTACCCAGACGATCTCCGTCCAGGGCGGCACGGACGCCGGCACCTCCACCCAGCTGCTCGCCTCGGCGGGCTACACCTTCGACCCGGCGACCGGGAACACCGCGACCCTCACACTTCCCTCCACCGTCACCACCCGCTACGTACGGCTCAACATCACCGCGAACAACGGCTGGCCGGCCGGGCAGGTCTCGGAGTTCCAGGTCTTCGGCGCCTGACCCCCGTACGTCCGGTGGGGGGTGTTGCCAGGACCACCCCCGATCCGGTCCTCAGGCCCAGGGACCGTGAGTGCCGTCGGCGGCAGGATTCAAGACGTACCGAATCCACCACACGGAACCTTCGGGGGACCCCATGAACGAAATGTCGGCCAGGCGTCTGGCGGGCGGTGCGGGCATCGCAGCCGCCGTCGCTCTCATCGTCGAAGTGCCCCTGTACTTCGTCTACTCGGGCCCGCCGCCGGACGCCAACGTGCTGGCCCGGCTGCTGATCGGGATCGTCGCGCTGGCGTTCCTGCTCGTGTTCGTGACCGCGTTCCGCGAGCTGGTGAAGCGCGTGAATCCGGACTACGAGTGGGCCGGTTCGATGGCCTTCACGGCGGGGCTGGTCTACACGACGATCACGCTGGTCTCCAGCGGACTGGAGGCCGGCGCGGTCATCGCCGCCGACCACCCGATCGACCCGACGATCGACGTCAGCGGCACGTACATCCTCTACGGATCCATCTCCCGGCTCATGCTGGCGTTCTTCCTGACCGCGCTGGGCTTCGCCGTCTCCCGCACGCGACTGCTGCCGCGCTGGACCAGCAGGTCGGCGTACGTCCTGGCCGCGGTCAACCTCGCCTTCGTACCGTCCCTGTTCTTCGGGAACACCCCCGCGCACTTCTACGCGGCGAACGGCTGGGGCACCACCGCCCTGATGGGCGCGATCCTCAGCTACTGGCTGCTGGCCCTGGGCATCTCCACCTACCGCAGCGCGAAGGCACCCGCAGCGGGGACACTTATCTAGGTGTCCGGTGCCGGCCCGATACCCAGGGTGGGTATGGTGGCGTCATGGCCCGTCCCGAGCAGCCCGTAGGACCGCACCCTCGCGTGCGGTCCTACGGGCTGCTCGTGGCCGCCCTGCTCTTCGGCCTGCTCGGGATGCACGGGCTCGGGCCCGTTCCCCTGGCCGAGCCCGCTCACGGGCACACCATGGCGGTCACGTCCGTAGCGACGGGCGAGAGTGCGTCGACGCCGGACGCCTGTGATCACGGCGCGGGCGACTGCGGCGGCAGCCACATGGCGCACGCCGACGCGACCTGCGCCTCCGCGTCCGTCGCGGGTAACCCGGCCGTGGTTCCGGTGCTGCAACCCGATGTGGCTGCCTGCGCCGAGGTGCCCGACGGCCGTACGTCCGGGGCGAGCGGCGGTCCCGACGGGGGCCGGGCCCCGCCCTCCCTCGCCGAACTCCAACTCCTGCGGATCTAGAGCGGCCCGCGCGACACGTCACCGTGCGCGCATCGGCACGCCCTGAACGGATCCACACACCAGGAGTTCCACCATGACCGCACAGCGCAGGTTCGTCCGTCGTACCGTTCTCGCCGTCACCGTCTCGGTGGCCGCCCTCACGCTCGCCGCGTGCGGCAACGACGGCGACGGCAAGGCGAGCAGCGGGACCGCGACCGCGTCCAGTACCGCGACCGGCAGCCACAACGCCGCGGACGTCTCGTTCTCGAAGGAGATGATCCAGCACCACCGCCAGGCCGTGAAGATGGCCGGACTGGCCGCCGGCCACGCCTCCTCGGCGCAGGTCAAGAGCCTCGCCACGAAGATCGAGGGCGCCCAGGCCCCGGAGATCAGGACCATGTCCGGCTGGCTCACCTCGTGGGGCGAGCAGGTTCCCCAGGACATGTCCGGCATGGACTCCGGCATGAACCACGACATGTCGTCGTCCGCCACGCCCGGCATGATGAGCGACGCCGACATGGGCAAGCTGGAGAAGGCCTCCGGCGCCGACTTCGACACCATGTTCCTCAGCATGATGGTCGAGCACCATGAGGGCGCCATCGACATGGCCAAGACCGAGAAGGCGGACGGCAGTTACGCTCCCGCCACCGCGCTCGCGGCCGACGTGATCACGGCTCAGAGCGCCGAGATCAAGCAGATGAACAAGATGCTCGGCAAGAGCTGACACCAACGGCGGAGGGTGGGGCCGGCCGGTCCCGCCCTCCACCCCGGCTCAGCTTTCGTCAGCGGCCTCGCGCCGTTTCCGCTGCTCCTCGAACAGCCGTAGGAACTCCTTCGCCTGTTCGTCCGCCACGCGGCGCTGCTCGGTCTCCTCCTCGTTCAGCACCCGGTACTCGTCGAACACGCCCTCCTCGCGGAGCTGCTTCTCCTGGACAGCGGTGGGG
>NZ_JBXVPZ010000440.1:0-7991 GCF_057961495.1 Streptomyces sp. P5F9
GCCTGGAGGGCGGGGACGAGAGGGGTGGCGATGGCGCCGCCGGCCATGACGAGGGCGGCGATGAAGCCGAGGATGAGGCCGGCGCCGGCGCTGACGTTGTCGCCGACGTCCACGAGCGTCCAGAACAGGGCCCATGCGGTGAGAACCGTGAACGCCACGCCGACTGTCCCGAGGTCCAGGCCCACGATCTTGCGCGGCTGCGGCAGACAACGGTTGACGACGATGAGAGCGGCACCGATGACGCCGCCCATGTAGGTGCCGAGGCCGTTACCGAGGCTCGTCCACGCGGTTACGTTCAGGTCGAACCCGTTGGCCGTGTAGAACTTGAGGAACGACGCGATGAAGAGCAATACCGCTGCTCCGATCACCACGCCGTCGCCTCGTGTGAGGGAGCGGATATTCACTTCAGGTCCTTCGTAGGTCGTCTCGTCGTCGGTTGACCCTATCGTCCACCCTGTCGGGGTGTCCGCTCGGATCAGCCCACTGATCGCTACCCGCGCAGGAAACTCACGATTCCCTCAGAGATCCCCTGCGCCGCCTTCTGTCGCCAGGCGCCGTTCGTCAGCAGTGCAGCATCCTTGCTATCGCGCATGTTGCCGCACTCGATGAACACCTTGGGAACCGTTGACAGATTGAGACCGCCCAGGTCCTTACGCGTGACGAGACCGGTGCCTTCGCCGATGTAATTGGAGAACTGTTCGCCCGTCGCGCGACGGTAGTCGCCCGCGATGCCCTTCCCGAGGGTGGCCGAGGGGCCGACGATGGCGCGGGTGTCGGCGCCGCCCGCGTGCACGGAGCCCGGCAGGATCACATGGAAACCCCGGTCGCCGACCGGTGCGCCATCGGCGTGGATGGAGATCGCGGCGTCCGCGTGCGCGTCGTTCCCGATCCTGGCCCGCTGGTCGACGCACGGCCCCCAGGACGGCGAGTCACCGTCGTGCGTCAACTTCACCGTGACGCCCTGCTTTTCGAGGATCGCCTTCAGCCGGTGGGACACGTCCATCGTGAACTGGGCTTCCGTATAACCCGCGTTGGTCGACGTCCCGGTCGTGTCGCACTCCTTCCAGTTCGTGCCGATGTCCACCTTGCGGTTGATCTCGGCGCTGTGCTGGAAGTTGGTGACGTTGTGCCCCGGGTCGATGACAACGACCTTGCCCTTCAAGGGGCTTGGCCCCGGCGGCTTGTCGTCGTTGGACGCGGTGCCCGTAGGGGACACGGGTGCGCTGGACGAGGCGGCAGAGGCGGAGGACGCGTTGCCCGAGCTGTCGCCCGGGCCGCCGACGGCCTCGTACACGAACCACCCGATCAGCGCCCCCGGGACCAGCGCGGCCAGCGCCACGGTCAGGGGCCCTCGGCGGGGGCGGCGGGGTTGCGGAGGATCGAAGTCCGGACCTACGTACGACACGGAAGCCACCCTAGCTGCCTCTATGGGCGGGTTTGCTGAACCGGCAACAGGAGTCGCGCGCCGTCGCGCCCCCGACGGACGATCGAAGGACCAGCCCCCGTCCCGGAGGACTCATGACCATGGTCAAGGACGTCACGCACCGACTCGTCCCCACCGCCGCAGGCCGCGTCCACCTCGTGGAACAGGGCACCGGCCCCCTGGTCCTCCTGGTCCACGGCTTCCCGGAGTCCTGGTACTCGTGGCGCCACCAGCTCCCGGCGCTGGCCGCGGCGGGCTATCGCGCGGTCGCCGTCGACGTACGCGGCTACGGCCGCTCCTCACGCCCCGACGACGTGTCGGCGTACCGGATGCTCGACCTGGTCGACGACGCCGTGGCCGTCGTGCAGGCGCTCGGCGAGCAGTCGGCGGTGATCGTCGGCCACGACTGGGGCGCGGGCATCGCGGCCCACTCCGCCCTCCTCAGGCCGGACGTCTTCCGAGCCGTAGGCCTGTTGAGCGTCCCTTACGCGCCCCGCGGGGGCCCGCGCCCCAGCGAGATCTTCGCGGGGATGGGCGGGGACGAGGAGTTCTACGTCTCGTACTTCCAGGAGCCGGGCCGGGCGGAGGCAGAGATCGAACCGGACGTGCGGGGCTGGCTGGCAGGTTTCTACGGCGCGTTGTCGGCTGACACGATGCCCCGACCCGGCGCCCCCGACCCGCACTTCGTGAGCAGGGACGGCGGCACCCTGCGCGACCGCTTCCCGACGGAGCCGCCCGCCTGGCTGGGTGCGGACGAACTGGACGTCTACGCGGGGGAGTTCGAACGCACGGGCCTGACGACCGCCCTGAACCGCTACCGCACCATGGACCGCGACTGGGAGGACCTGGTGGCCTACGACGGCGCACCCATCACCCAGCCGTCCCTGTTCCTGGGCGGCTCCCTGGACGCGTCCACCACCTGGCTGTCCGACGCGATCGCCGCGTACCCGGTGACCCTGCCCGGCCTGCGCGGCTCGCACATCCTGGAGGGCTGCGGCCACTGGATCCAGCAGGAGCGCCCGGCGGAGGTCAACCAGCACCTGCTCAACTGGCTGGCCAGGCTGCCGAGTTGACCTCAGATACCGGTACCGGTGCGCCGTAGGACACGCAGGGAGTCCGTCGCCGAGACCTCCGTGAACGCGCCGGACTCCAGTGCGCGGAGATACACCCGGTACGGGGCCTGCCCGGTGAACTCGTCCTCCGGTTCCGGGAACACGTCATGGATGACGAGCAGCCCGCCCTCGGCGACATGGGGCGCCCAGCCCTCGTAGTCCCCGTTCGCGTGCTCGTCGGTGTGCCCACCGTCGATGAAGACGAGGCCGAGGGGGCTGCCCCAGATCCGCGAAACCTGCGGCGACCGCCCGACGAGGGCGACCACGTGCTCCTCCAGCCCGGCCTTGTGCAGGGTCCGCCGGAAGGTGGGCAGGGTATCCATCAGCCCGATCTCCGGGTCGACGGTCTCCGGGTCGTGATACTCCCACCCCGGCTGCTGCTCCTCGCTACCCCGGTGATGGTCAAGGGTGAGCGCGGTGACGCCGGCCTCGCGGGCGGCGTCGGCGAGAAGGATCGTCGAGCGTCCGCAGTACGTCCCGACTTCGAGAAGGGGGAGGCCGAGGCTTCCGGCTTCTACGGCGGCGGCGTAGAGAGCCAGTCCCTCACCGGCCGGCATGAACCCCTTGGCTGCCTCGAACGCGGCGAGGATCTCGGGCTTGGGTGCCAGGGGCATGTCGGTTCCTTCAGTACTGGCGACTTGTGGGCGCGGCCAGGCTACGGCTTTTAGGGGCGCGGGGCTGTGTCGATTTGCGGCTCCGCCGCGCGGGCGCGCCCCCCCGCCGAACAACCCGACGGGGGTACAGCGGCGTTTTAGGGGCGCGAGGAACTGCGCGACCAGCCCCCACGCACCCGCAGACGACGAACGACCGACTACGCGCTAACGGTCTCGCCGGGCAACGAAAGATCCAGGTCAACCGCGACGGAGTCCCCCGCGTGCGTCGCAGACGAGGCCAACGGACCGTGCCCCGCAGCCCGCGCCGCCAGCACATACGCCCCCTGAGACGGCACAGCGAGCACGTAACTCCCGTCCTCCTCGGAGAGCGTCGCCCCGGCCTGCCGCCCCCGCCGATCAATCAACGTGACCTTCGCCCGGGCAACAGGCGAACCGTCGGCGCCCAGAACACGCCCCCGGAACCCCCGCAGAACCTCCTCGGCCAACTCAAGGTTGGCCTCCTCCTCGCTGCTGAAGTTCAACTGCGGAGCCCGATTCGGCTTGGGAAGGAACAGCGCCATCAGCAGGCCAACGGCAACCGCACCGGTCGCGATCAGGAACGACACGTGGAACCCGTGCATGGTCGGGATGGCAACCCCGTTCACATGGTTCGCGGTGTTCGCCAGCACCATCCCGATCACCGCACTGGAGACGGACGTACCGATGGACCGCATAAGGGTGTTGAGCCCGTTCGCCGCACCGGTCTCGGACGCCGGCACCGCCCCCACGATCAACGCGGGAAGCGACGAGTACGCGAGCCCGATCCCCGCACCGAGGACGACGGCGATGACAAGGGACTGCCAGGCCGCACTCATCAGGCCGAGGCCGGCGCCGTAGCCGATGCCGATGATCAGCATGCCGAGGATCAGGGTGACCTTGGGGCCGTACTTCGCCGAGAGACGAGCGTAGACGGGGGCCGTGAACATCATCGTCAGGCCGAGCGGCGCGACCAGCAGACCGGCGGTGACCATCGACTGGCCGAGGCCGTAACCGGTGGCCTTGGGCAGCTGGAGGAGCTGGGGCAGGACGAGGGAGACGACGTAGAAGGAGACGCCGACCATGATCGAGGCGAGGTTGGTGAAGAGGACCGCCGGGCGGGCCGTGGTGCGCAGGTCGACCAGCGGGGCCTTCAGGCGCAGCTCCATCACGCCCCACAGGAGCAGGACGGCGGCGGCCGCGGCGAACAGGCCGAGCGTGGTGCCGGAGGTCCAGCCCCAGTCGCTGCCCTTCGTGATGGGCAGGAGGAAGAGGACGAGACCGGCGGAGAGACCGATCGCGCCGAGCACGTCGAAGGTGCCCTGCGCGCGCATCGGGGACTCCGGTACGACGAGGAGGGTGAGGCCGATCGCGAGGACACCGAGGCCGGCGGCGCCGTAGAACAGGGCGTGCCAGTCGGCGTGCTGCGCGACCAGGGCCGCGAGCGGCAGCGCGAGGCCGCCGCCGACGCCGATCGAGGAACTCATCAGGGCCATCGCCGAGCCGAGCTTCTCGCGGGGCAGCATGTCGCGCATCAGGCCGATACCCAGCGGTATCGCACCCATCGCGAAGCCCTGGAGCGTGCGGCCCGCGATCATCGTGAGCAGGTCGCTGGTGAGGGCGCTGACCAGCGCTCCAACGACCATGATCGACAGGCTGGTGATCAGCATCCGGCGCTTGCCGTAGAGGTCGCCGAGGCGGCCCATGATCGGCGTGGCGACGGCTCCGGAGAGGAGGGTCGAGGTCAGGACCCAGGTGGCGTTGCTGGGCTCGGTGCTCAGCAGCTGCGGCAGGTCCTTGATGACCGGGACGAGCAGGGTCTGCATCACCGCGACAACGATGCCCGCGAAGGCGAGCACCGGCACGACGGCGCCGGACGGCCTCCGTGCGGGCTGGTCGGTCGACGTGTGCGTCATTGAGTGAGGCCTCCAGGCCTGAGAGGGGGGAGCCGATTGATCCGTATTGATCCGTGCGGATAAGTGCACGGTAAACCTCGTATGCACGGGCAACTATTCCGATGCTTCGGCGTACTAACGAATCCTTGACCGGCCCATGAATATCTGACCCGCCGTCAGGTCTGGTCATTCACTGGAACGTGTTCTAATCTCGCCCGCCATGAAGGCCTATGTCGCAGGCGTCGGGATGACGAGGTTCGAAAAGCCAGAGACCCGGGAGTGGCAGTACTGGGACATGGTCCGCGAGGCGGGGAACGCCGCCCTCGCGGACGCCGGGATCTCCTACGCCGACGTAGAACAGGTTCCCGTCGGCTACTGCTTCCAGCCCTCGACCGCCGGCCAGCGCGCCGCCTATGAACTAGGTCTCACCGGCATCCCCGTCTACAACGTCAACAACAACTGCGCCACCGGCTCGACCGCCCTGATGCTGGCCCGGCAGCTCGTCGAGGGCGGCGCTGCCGACTGCGTGCTGGCCCTCGGCTTCGAGAAGATGAAGCGAGGCTCGCTGGGCGGGGGAGCGGATGGCGGCGACTTCTCCACCTCCCCCGTCGCCCGGCACTACGGCGTCATGGCCACCCGCCACGGCTTCGAGATGACCCCGCCCACCGCCCAGATCTTCGGCGACGCGGCCCGCGAACACATGGAGAAGTACGGCACCACCGAGGCACAGCTCGCCGCCGTCGCCGCCAAGAACCACCGGCACTCCGCCCACAACCCGTACGCCCAGTTCCAGGACGTCTACGACGTCGACGACATCCTCGCGGCGCGCGTCGTCCACCACCCACTCACGAAACTCCAGTGCTCACCGACCTCGGACGGCGCCGCGGCGGCCGTCGTGGTCTCCGAACGCTTCGCGGAGCGGCGGGAGTTGGGTGCGGGTGGGGGTACGGGTGCGGGCTCGCTGGTCGAGATCGTCGCCCAGGCGATGACCACCGACACCGAGGACTCCTTCGCCTCCGGCTCGTGCATCGACGTCGTCGGCCAACCCATGTCCCGGGCCGCCGCCCGCCAGGTCTACGAACGGTCCGGACTCGGCATTGACGACGTGGACGTCGTAGAACTCCACGACTGCTTCTCGGTCAACGAGCTGCTGACGTACGAGGCGCTCGGCATGTGCGAGCCCGGGGAGTCCGGGAAGCTCGTCGAGTCCGGGGGGACGACCTACGGCGGGCGGTGGGTGGTGAACCCGTCCGGCGGGCTGATCTCCAAGGGGCACCCGCTGGGAGCCACCGGGATCGCCCAAGTCGCCGAACTGGTGTGGCAGTTGAGAGGGACGGCGGGGGAGCGGCAGGTGCCGGGCGCCGAGGTGGGACTCGCGCACAACATCGGGCTGGGCGGGGCCGCCGTGGTCACCTTGCTGCGGGCGGTGTAGGTCCTGTGGTGTAGGTCCTACGGGGGCTGTGGTCTAGGACCTACGGCCGTCCCGCGACCCGGGCGAAATGCCGATGCAAGGGGCACGGGCCGGTTGAGAGGATGACCACCATGCCCCGAGCCGCTGACGTCTCCCGAATATCCCGCCTGTTCCCCCGCGGCGCCGCACCGCCCGCCTGGCTGGTCGTGGCCCTCGCGTGCGCCGGGCAGTTCCTCGTCGTGCTCGACGTCTCCGTCGTCAACGTGGCACTGCCGTCGATGCGGACCGACCTCGGGATGAGCGCGCCCGGGCTCCAGTGGGTCGTCAACGCGTACGCCATCGCCTTCGCCGGGTTCATGCTCCTCGGCGGACGGGCCGGAGACCTCTACGGCCGCAAGCGGATGTTCCTGGTCGGGCTCGCGCTGTTCACCCTGGCCTCGCTGTGCGGCGGACTGGCCCAGGACGGCTGGCAGCTGCTGCTCGCCCGGGCCGTCCAGGGGCTGGGGGCCGCCGTGCTGGCACCCTCGACACTCACCATCGTCACCTCGGCGGTCGCGGAGGGCGCGGCCCGCGCCCGGGCCATCGCCACCTGGACGGCCGTCGGTGCCGGAGGAGGGGCGGCGGGCGGACTCGTCGGCGGGGTCCTCGTGGACACCCTGTCCTGGCGGTGGGTACTCCTCATCAACGTGCCCGTCGGCGCGGTCGTCCTCCTCAGCTCCCTGCGCCGGCTCCCGGAGAGCCGCGCCGGAGACCGGCGACGGCTCGACCTGCCCGGCGCCGTCCTGGTCACGGCGGGGCTCGGCGTCCTGGCATACGGCATCTCGCAGACCGAGGCCGAGGGCTGGACGGCGCCGGGCACCCTGGTGCCGCTGGCCGCCGGACTCGCGCTCATCGCGCTCTTCCTCGTCGTCGAAGCGCGTACGGCTGCTCCGCTGATGCCGCTCGGACTGTTCCGGGCGCGGGCGGTGTCGTCGGCGAACGCGGCGATGTTCCTGTCCGGCGCCGCGATGTTCTGCATGTGGTTCTTCATGACCTTGTACGCGCAGAACGTGCTCGGGTACACCCCGCTGGAGGCGGGGCTCGCCCTGGTGCCGAGTTCGCTGGCGGTCCTCCTCGGCTCCAAGTCGGCACCCCGCTTCATGCCGGTGCTCGGCGCGCGCAACGTGGCCGTCATCGGGACACTGCTCGCGGCGGTGGGCTTCGGCTGGCAGTCCCTGATGACCGCGCGGGGCGACTACCTGACCGAGATCATGTTCCCAGGAATCCTGATGATGCTGGGTGCGGGTCTGACGGCCACACCGCTCGCCGCGCTCGCCACGGCCGGGGCCGCGCCGGGGGAGGCCGGGCTGGTCTCCGGGCTGATCAACACCTCGCGCACGATGGGGGGTTCGCTGGGACTCGCCGTGATGTCGACGATCGCGGCGGCCCGTACGGCGCGTGCGGCGGGCGGCGGTGGCGGCACGCCGGAGGCGCTGACCGAGGGGTACGCGCTGGCGTTCCGTACGGGGGCGGGGGTGCTGC
>NZ_JBXVPZ010000441.1:0-7932 GCF_057961495.1 Streptomyces sp. P5F9
CACACATGCCGAAGGGCCGGGCACCGTAACGATGCCCGGCCCTTCAAAGTCCTCCACCGGAGAGCGGCGGCCCCGACAAGCTGAACCCCGCATTCAAGGGGCCGCCCGCCACAGCTCACCGCCCGACCAGCGGAGCGACCGTCACTTCTTGCGGCGGCTGCCCCGGCGCCCCTGCTTGCGGCGCTCCGCGCGCGTCAGGCCGTCCGCCTCGGAGCGCACGGGCTCGTCGTCGCTGGTGAAGTCGCCCTCGACGATGCCACCCTCGCCGTCCACGCTCGGCGCGGAGAAGTGCAGCCGGTCCGGACGCTGCGGGGCGTCGAGCCCCTTGGCGCGGATCTCGGGACGGGCGCTCGCCTGCGCGGGCACCGTGTCCTCCTTGTCGAGGGAGGGCTTGTCGTCCTCCACGAGGACTTCCTCGACCTGCTGCTCGACCTGGACCTCCAGGTTGAACAGGTAGCCGACGGACTCCTCCTTGATGCCGTCCATCATGGCGGTGAACATGTCGAAGCCCTCGCGCTGGTACTCGACCAGCGGGTCCTTCTGGGCCATCGCGCGCAGGCCGATGCCCTCCTGGAGATAGTCCATCTCGTAGAGGTGCTCGCGCCACTTGCGGTCCAGGACCGACAGCACGACCCGGCGCTCCAGCTCACGCATGATCTCGGAGCCGAGCTGCTCCTCACGGCCCGAGTACTGCTCGTGGATGTCGTCCTTGATGGACTCGGAGATGAACTCGGCGGTCAGACCGGCCCGGTCCCCGGCCGCCTCCTCCAGCTCCTCCACGGTGACCTTCACCGGGTAGAGCTGCTTGAACGCGCCCCACAGGCGGTCGAGGTCCCAGTCCTCCGGGAAGCCCTCGGCGGTCTCCGCGGTGATGTACGCGTCGATCGTGTCGTCCATGAAGTGCACGACCTGGTCCTGGAGGTCCTCGCCCTCCAGGACACGGCGGCGCTCGCCGTAGATGACCTCGCGCTGGCGGTTGAGGACCTCGTCGTACTTGAGGACGTTCTTGCGGGTCTCGAAGTTCTGCTGCTCGACCTGCGACTGGGCGGACGCGATCGCGCGCGTGACCATCTTGTTCTCGATCGGCACGTCGTCCGGGACGTTCGCCATCGACATCACGCGCTCGACCATCTGGGCCTTGAACAGCCGCATCAGGTCGTCGCCGAGGGAGAGGTAGAAGCGGGACTCGCCCGGGTCACCCTGTCGGCCGGAGCGACCGCGCAGCTGGTTGTCGATACGGCGCGACTCGTGGCGCTCGGTGCCGAGGACGTAGAGACCGCCGAGGTCCTTGACCTCTTCGAACTCGTCCTTGACCGCCTGCTCGGCGTTCTCCAGGGCGCCGGGCAGGGCCTGGGCCCACTCCTCGATGTGCTCCTCGGGGTCGAGGCCGCGCTGGCGCAGCTCCGCCTCGGCGAGGTCGTCGGGGTTGCCGCCGAGCTTGATGTCCGTACCGCGGCCGGCCATGTTGGTCGCGACGGTCACGGCGCCCTTGCGGCCGGCCTGGGCGATGATCGGCGCCTCACGGTCGTGCTGCTTGGCATTCAGCACTTCGTGCTGGATGCCGCGCTTGGCGAGCTGCTGCGAGAGGTACTCGGACTTCTCGACCGACGTCGTACCGACGAGGATCGGCTGGCCCTTCTCGTGCTTCTCGGCGATGTCGTCGACGACCGCCTCGAACTTCGCGACCTCGGTGCGGTAGATCAGGTCGGACTGGTCCTTGCGGACCATCGGCCGGTTGGTCGGGATCGGGACGACGCCGAGCTTGTAGATCTGGTGGAACTCGGCGGCCTCGGTCATCGCCGTACCGGTCATGCCGGAGAGCTTGCCGTAGAGGCGGAAGAAGTTCTGCAGGGTGATCGTGGCGAGGGTCTGGTTCTCGTCCTTGATGTCCACCCCTTCCTTCGCCTCGATCGCCTGGTGCATGCCCTCGTTGTAGCGGCGGCCGGCGAGGATACGGCCGGTGTGCTCGTCGACGATCATGACCTCGCCGTCGATGACGACGTAGTCCTTGTCCTTCTTGAAGAGCTCCTTCGCCTTGATGGCGTTGTTCAGGTAGCCCACCAGCGGGGTGTTCACCGACTCGTAGAGGTTGTCGATGCCCAGCCAGTCCTCGACCTTGGTGACACCGCCCTCGTGGATGGCGACCGTGCGCTTCTTCTCGTCGACGTCGTAGTCGCCCGTCTCCTCCAGGCCCTTGAGCGGGTTGCCGGCCTCGCCCTTCTTCAGGCGGGTGACGAGCTTGGCGAAGTCGCCGTACCACTTGGTGGCCTGGTCGGCCGGGCCGGAGATGATCAGCGGCGTACGGGCCTCGTCGATGAGGATCGAGTCGACCTCGTCGACGATCGCGAAGTTGTGGCCGCGCTGCACCAGTTCGTCCTGCGACCACGCCATGTTGTCGCGCAGGTAGTCGAAGCCGAACTCGTTGTTCGTGCCGTACGTGATGTCGCACGCGTACTGCTCGCGGCGCTGGGCCGGGGTCATGTTGGCCAGGATGCAGCCGACCTCCAGGCCCAGGAACTTGTGGACGCGCCCCATCATCTCGGAGTCGCGCTCGGCCAGGTAGTCGTTGACCGTGATGAGGTGGACGCCGTCCCCGGAGAGGGCGTTCAGATACGCGGGCAGGGTGCCGACCAGGGTCTTGCCCTCGCCGGTCTTCATCTCGGCGACATAGCCGAGGTGCAGGGCCGCGCCGCCCATCATCTGCACGTCGTAGTGACGCTGGCCGAGGACGCGCTTGGCGGCCTCGCGCACGGTGGCGAACGCCTCGGGCAGCAGGTCGTCCAGGGTCTCACCATCGGCGTAGCGCTGCTTGTACTCCTCGGTGAGGGCCTTCAGCTCGGCGTCGGAGAGGTCGACGAAGTCCTCTTCGATGGAGTTGACCTGGTCCGCGATGCGGTGCAGCTTGCGCAGGATCTTGCCTTCGCCTGCACGCATGATCTTCGAGAGGACGGACACGGGGGTTGGTCTCCTTGCCGGTCGGGCCTGGGACGGTCGGTTTCCAATGACATGACTGAGCAACGGCCATCGTATGCGAGGACCCCGCCACGCCGGGAGCCTGCCGGGGACGCCGACCGTCCACTCCTTCAAATCTGCTTCAAAGGGGACAACGGCCGGGGGTCGCCGATGGTGCCGCGCCCCTCCGAGGAATTGCGCGAATTGTGATCACCCGCTCACGCAGCGCAAAAGCATGGCGTCCTTGTGCGCCGCCGAGCAGAATCGGCCGATGGAACCCGTCACGCTCACGACCGACCGTCTCCTCCTGCGCGCCGTCGGCCCGCAGGACACCGACGTCGTGTATTCCGCCGCCCAGGACCCCGAGATCCAGCGCTGGACGACGATCCCCTCGCCCTACCTCCTGGAGCACGCGCAGAGTTTCACCGAGCAACTGGTCCCGGAGGGCTGGGAGAACGGTTCGATGTTCACCTTCGGTGTCTTTCTCCCCGAAGGGGAGTTGGTGGGCATGCTCGCCATCACGATGCGCTCCCTGGGCGTCGGCGAGGTCGGTTTCTGGGCCACGAAGGAACACCGCGGCAACGGCTACATCACCGAAGCCACCGTCGCCGTCTCCCGCTGGGCCTTCACCCGCCTGTCGATCGACCGCGTGGAATGGCGTGCGGAGGTCGGCAACAAGGGCTCCCGCGCGGTGGCCGAACACGCCGGTTTCACCATCGAGGGCACGCTCCGCTCCGCGATCAACAACAAGGGCGTACGACGGGACTGCTGGGTGGGCTCCCTACTGCCGTCGGACCTGGGCCTGCCGTCGACCGCGCCGTACCTGCCCACCCAGCCGTAGCGCAGCCGTAGCGGGACGAATCCCCAGCTCAGCCCGCGTTGTCAGTGCCACCCTCTATCGTGCGGAGACATGACGAGTGCCCCGCGCCCCACGACCGACCTGTCGGCAGACGACGCCCGCCGCATCGCCCTGCGCGCCCAGGGTTTCCTCGGCGCCCCCGACCGCCGCGGGGGCGTGCGCGGCGTGCTCCGCCATCTCGGCGCGGTCCAGCTCGACACCATCTCGGTCCTCGCCCGCTCCCACGAACTGATCCCGTACGCCCGCCTCGGCGCCGTCCCCCGCAGGACGGTCGAGGACGCGTACTGGACCCAGACGCACGCCTTCGAGTACTGGTCCCACGCCGCGTGCATCCTCCCCGTGGAGGAGTGGCCCCACTTCGCGTTCCGCCGCCGCGCCTACCGGAGCCGCCCGCACTGGAACCACGACCTCCCCGACGGCACCTACGACCAGGTCATCAAGCAGCTCCGCGCCGAAGGCCCGCTCACCTCGACGGAGTTGGGCGGCGCCAAGCGCACCAGCGAGTGGTGGGACTGGTCCGGCGCCAAGGTAGCCGTCGAGCGCGCCCTCATGTACGGCGAGGTGGTGTGCGTGGAGCGCCGCGGCTGGAAGCGGGTGTACGACCTCGCCGAGCGCGCGATCCCGCAGGCGCTGCTGCACGACGAGCTGGATGACACGGAGTGCCTCCGCCGTCTGGTCAACCTGGCGGGCGCCTCACTGGGCGTCGGCACCCGCGCGGACATCGCCGACTATCACCGTCTCAAGGGCGAGCAGGTCGACGCGGTGATCGCCGACTCGGGCCTGGTCCCGGTCACGGTCGAGGGCTGGTCCAAGCCCGCCTGGGCCGACCCGGCGGCCCTGGAGACACCCCCGCGCGGCCGCCACCGCACGACACTCCTGTCCCCGTTCGACTCCCTGATCTGGGAGCGGGCCCGCACGGAGCGCATCTTCGGCTTCACCCACCGCCTGGAGGCCTACGTCCCCAAGCCCAAGCGGATCTACGGCTACTTCGCGATGCCGGTGCTCGCGGGAGGCCGGCTGGTCGGTCGTGTCGACCCCGCGCGCGAGGGCCGCACCCTGGTGGCCAAGCAGGTCACCCTGGACGGCGCGAAGGCCGTCCCGTCCGTGGCGCAGGCCCTGGTCGAGGCCGCGAGCTGGGTGGACTGCACGGACGTACGCGTGGAGCGGGTCGACGCCCCCGAGCTGCGCGCCCCCCTCGCCAGAGAACTGGTCCGCCTCCTGGCCTGAGGGACACCTGGTCCTAGCGTCAGCGGATCTCCAGGATCTTCTCCCGCATCGCGTAGACGACCGCCTCCATCCTGGAGTGCAGCTGCAGCTTCTCCAGGATGTTGCGCACATGGTTCTTCACGGTGTTCTCGGAGATGAACAACTGCTTGGCGATATCGCGGTTGTTCATTCCGGTGGCGACGAGTTTGAGAACCTCCAGCTCACGGTCGGTGAGCCGGGGCGCGGGCACCAGCCGGCGCTCGTCGGTGCGCTGGATCATCGACTTGAACTCGGTGAGCAGTTTCGACGCCATGGAGGGGCTGATCTGCGACTGTCCGTCGGCCACGGCGCGAATGGCGGTGGCCACTTCGTCGGTCGAGATCTCCTTGAGGAGATAACCCGTCGCGCCCGCCTTGATCGCGTCGTAGAGATCGGCCTCTTCGTCGCTGATCGTGAGCATGATGATTTTCGCGCTGGGCGCCACCTCCTTGATGGAGGTGCACGCCTCGATCCCGCCCCGTTTCGGCATCCGTACGTCCATCAGGACGATGTCCGGCAGCAGATCCGCGGCCTTGTCCACGGCCTCGGCGCCGTCGCCCGCCTCGCCAACGACCTGGATGTCCTCCTCGGCCGCCAGCACGATCTCCAGGCCGCGGCGGAAGAGGGCGTGGTCGTCCACGACAAGGACTCTGATCGGCTCCTTGCGTGTCGAGCCCGCTTCCGGGCCCATGCCGACGACGCCGCCGTCGGCATCCCCGACATGCATCGGTCCGAAGCTGTCCGCCATCGTTCCTCCCCCTGAAGGCTGTGGCCTGTGGTCCTGTGCCATCGCCAACCCAAGGCAGCGGCCCACCGGTTGGGCCTGTACGGCCATGATTCCATGCCCGGACGACAGTGCGGTCACGGAGCGGGGCGCGAAGTGGTCGCACACCGGTGCCCCTGGGTGCGCACACGCGCTCCAGGGGCACCGGCTCAGCTGTCTGCCGGGTGGGTCAGCCGCCCAGCGTGCCGCCGGCCGCCGGCGGTTGCGCCTGCGTGACCATCGGGTCCGTGCTGAGGTGGATGACGCCGTAGTCGTAGGCGTGCCGTCGGTAGACGACGCTCGGTTCCTTGGTCTCGGAGTCGACGAACAGGTAGAAGTCGTGTCCGACCAGTTCCATCTCGTAGAGCGCCTGGTCGAGGGACATCGGAGAGGCGACGTGGGTCTTCTCGCGGACGACGAGAGGGCCTTCGCCCTTGACCTCCAGCGAGCCGATCTTCTTGGTGGGCACACCGTCCGACTGCTCGTCCGGGACGGCGTGGCCGTTGCCGTTGAGCGTCGCGGCACCCGGGACGTGGTCGGGGACCTCGGCGGCAGTGAGCCGACGGGCGCCGCGTCGCGTGTTGCGCTTGTCGTGCTGCTTGCGCAGCCGGGCATCCAGCTTCTCCGCCGCGAGGTCGAGCGCCGCGTACGGATCGTTGGCCGATGCCTCCGCCCGGATCACCGGACCGCGGGAGCGGAGCGTGATCTCCACTCGGTCACAGCGGTCGGCCTGTCGGGGGTTCGGCTCCTTGGACACCTCCACGTCGAGGCTGATCACCTTGCCGTCGAGCTTCTGGATCTTCTCCAGCTTCAGCTTCTCGGCCACGTGCTTGCGGAACCTCTCGGGCACCTCGGTCTTGCGGCCCTTGACGACGATGTCCACGCAGAACTCCGTTCCCGGATCGCTCCGCTTCGCTGCGGAGCGTCTCCCTTTCGCACCAGGCTCCGGTCACCCCGGAACCTCGGACTCGGTGACTTCCACCTCCTCCTCCCCCATGGGCAAGATCTCCACCCCATGGCGGCGGGTGATTGCAGAAAACCCGCAGCACGGCATTCGGATAGGAGAGGTGCGGCCTGCGCCTTTCTCTCACAACCGAACATATCTCGCCCGGACGGATGTCGTCACCCTCTACCGCGGCGTACCTCCGTTCAGATGAATTGCCCCTGTCATTACCTGCAACGACGCAAGTTCACGGTCAGTTCCGGTTTATTTCGAAGGAATCTGGCGACGCCGCGATCACCGCAGCGTAGATCAGGTCAGCCGGGCCGTTCACACTCACGATTCCCGGTGCACTGAGTGCCATGTCCCTCCCGTTCTCCATTGGTCTGCCGTTTGATCTGTCGATCTGTTCTCCTCTGCCTTCCCTGGACACACGCGCATACACAGCGCCGGTCGCGCCAACTTCTCCGCCACCCGTGACCGCCTCCCGCACGGCACGCGCCGCCTCCCTCAAGGAGGCCCCGGTCGTCATCAGGTCATCGACGAGCACCACCGGACCTCCGACGAGCAATCGCGCACCACCCGCGACCACCTCCAGCGCACCGTCGAGATTCCGCATCCGCTCCCACGAGTTGAGCCCCGACTGATCGGCGACCCACCGCCGCTGCCGCAACACGGCCACCACCCGAGCCGGCGTCCCGGTCCTCCGCAACTCCGTCGCCGCCGCGAGCGCGATCCGCCGAGCCGGATCATGCCCCCGAGCCCGCACGGTGCTACGCGCAGAGGGCACGGGGACGAGCAACACCGGCGCCTGACCGTCACCGTGACGCCGGGACGGAACCCGACCGGCATCCACCTGCCACCCGCCCTGGGGCTGGCGATGCCCTGCCTGAACCTGCCCGACCTGAGCCTGGCGATGCCCTGCCCGAGCCTGCGCGGCTTCCGCAGCGTGAGCCTGTCGTGCCTGCGGCTGCCGTACCTGGCCCCGCCTGCCCTGCACCCGGCCTGTCTGATCCCGCCCACTCGGCGCCGCACCAAGCCCTGCGCCAAGCCCCGCAGCCTCCGCCGCCGCCTGTCCCACCTCTCCCGTGCCAGGCCCGGCCACCCCAGACCGCGCGACCTGCCCACCACCAGAGCCGGAATCTCCCGCACCCCGCCCCGACTGTTCTGCCA
>NZ_JBXVPZ010000442.1:0-7925 GCF_057961495.1 Streptomyces sp. P5F9
GTGGTCCGGGGGCGATCGCAGGCGGGGCACGCCACGGGGGACCGCGTCGGAGGTCGGTCGGGGCGGTTGTCGCTCTTGTCGTGGCCGTCCTGATGGTGGTCGCCGGTGGGGTGTGGGCCGTGACCTCGCTGGACGACGGGAAGGGTGCGGCGGCGACCAAGAAAGCGTCCCCGTCCGCGGAGTCCGCGTCGGCCGGGGGCGCTTATCCGTACGGCGAGGACGTCGGGCTCAAGAAGGCGCTGCGGACCGGGGATTGCGTGCACGCGGTGTGGACCGGGGTGGCGTTCGCGTCGCGGCCCGAACTGGGTGTTGTGAGCTGTGCGCACGACGTTCCGGACGGGCAGGTGATGGCGGTCGACGCGGCGAGCGACTTCGCCGACGCGCGGGACCACGGGGGCGAGCGGTGCGCGGGCAAGGTGAAGGGGGTGGCCGGGTCCCTGGCCGACGCGGGTGTCTACGCCCTCACTCCGACCGAGGCCGGCTTCCGGGCCGCCGGGGGCGGTACGGCGTGTCTCGTGCTCGGCAGGCATGTGCCGATCGGCGGGGAGATAGGGCGCTTCCGCAGCACCGGGTCGAACGTGTGGACCACCGAGATGAGCGTCGGTGACTGCTGGCTGTATGTCGCCCACAAGACGTACTTCACCGCGAACCTGACCGACTGTGCCGATCGGCACACCGACCAGGTGATCGGTTTCGTGACGGCCCCGAGGACGATGGCGTTCGAGGAGGCGCTGCGGCAGGGGAACAAGCTGTGCGGCGACAAGTTCGAGTCGACTTGGGCGCCCGGTGCCGGCCGTTCCGTCTTCGGGTATCTGTCCGACGAGACCAACTGGAAGGCCGGTTTCGACTCGGTCGTGTGCACCGTGGGCCGGGCCGACCGCTCCCGGACGAGCGGGGCGATATCGTCCTCAGGGACGACCGCCTGAGCGCTGTCCGCCGCGAGTTCACCCGGGGTTGGCCTGCCCGTCGCCTCCGGGTGCCAGCCTCCCGGACCGGGGCATCCGGCCGGGAGGGGACACGCATGGAGAGCGGGCCTGCGATTTTCGCGGGGTTGGTGTTCGCCCTGTTCGGAGGCGCGCTGCTGCTGTGGACCGTGGTCAGGGTCCGGCACCGCGAACCCGTCGCCCAGGGTGTGAACCCGGTCGCATCGGCGACCCTCGCGAGCCTCGCCGCGGTAGCCGCCCTGCTCCTCGGAACCTGGTGCTTCCTGCACGTCTGAGCAGCGCGCCGGAGCCGCGGCGCGGACCATCGGCGGACAACCAGGGGATCACCCTCCGGATGGCTCCGAAAAGGCCGGCGGGGACTCCGGGCGGCAGGAATGGCGGTAGTCGGGTTACCGTTCGAGTGGCCGTTGCGGGCTTTTCCCGTTTGACACGGGGGCGGGATGTACCGTCACACTCCGCAGCGTCACCATGACCCGACCCTGGGACCAAGCGACCCCGGGGAGATGCAGGCACGTCCCCGCGCCGCCCGGCAAGCACTCTCGCCGCACCGGTCGAAGGCCCTGGTAGCTCCGCTACGAGGACCTCCGCCGGTACACCGAGAGCACGCACGGAACGACGCGGAAACGCACCTGCTCCTCCCCGGAGCCGTTTGCCCCGGGGGAGGCCCCAGCGTCGACCGGAGAGAAGAGCGAAGTTGTCCCCGACCAGCGAGACCGCACACGGCGGCCGCCGACTCGTCATCGTCGAGTCCCCTGCCAAGGCGAAGACGATCAAGGGCTACCTCGGCCCCGGATATGTCGTCGAGGCGAGCGTCGGGCACATCCGCGACCTTCCCAACGGCGCCGCGGAGGTGCCCGAGAAGTACACCGGCGAGGTCCGCCGCCTCGGTGTGGATGTCGACCATGACTTCGCGCCGATCTATGTGGTCAACGCCGACAAGCGGGCCCAGGTCAAGAAGCTCAAGGACCTGCTCAAGGACTCCGACGAACTCTTCCTGGCTACCGATGAGGACCGCGAGGGCGAGGCCATCGCGTGGCACCTCCTTGAGGTCCTGAAGCCCAAGGTCCCGGTCAAGCGCATGGTGTTCCACGAGATCACCAAGGACGCGATCCGCGCCGCCGTCGCCAATCCGCGCGACCTCAACCAGCCCTTGGTCGACGCCCAGGAGACCCGTCGTATCCTCGACCGCCTCTACGGCTACGAGGTCTCGCCGGTCCTCTGGAAGAAGGTCATGCCGCGTCTGTCGGCTGGCCGCGTCCAGTCCGTCGCCACCCGGCTCGTCGTCGAGCGGGAGCGCGAGCGCATCGCGTTCCGTTCCGCCGAGTACTGGGACCTGACCGGCACCTTCGGGACCGGCCGGACCGGTGACGCGAGCGACCCGTCGACCCTCGTCGCCCGCCTCCAGGCCGTCGACGGCAAGCGCGTCGCCCAGGGCCGCGACTTCGACTCCCTGGGCCAGATCAAGGGCGCGAACACCCTCCACCTCGACGAGGCGAACGCCCGCGCGCTGGCCGCCGCCCTGGAGGACACGCGGTTCGCCGTCCGGTCCGTCGAGTCGAAGCCGTATCGACGTTCGCCGTACGCCCCGTTCCGTACGACGACGCTCCAGCAGGAGGCCAGCCGCAAGCTCGGCTTCGGCGCGAAGGCCACCATGCAGGTCGCGCAGAAGCTGTACGAGAACGGCTACATCACCTACATGCGTACGGACTCCACGACCCTGAGCGAGACGGCGATCACCGCCGCCCGCGCCCAGGTGACGCAGCTGTACGGCGCCGACTACCTGCCGGCCCAGCCGCGCGTGTACGCCGGGAAGGTCAAGAACGCCCAGGAGGCGCACGAGGCGATCCGCCCGTCGGGTGATCGTTTCCGCACGCCCGCCGAAACCGGCCTGACCGGCGACCAGTTCAAGCTCTACGAGCTGATCTGGAAGCGCACCGTCGCCTCCCAGATGAAGGACGCGGTCGGCAACTCCGTCACCGTGAAGATCGCGGGCGCCTCGTCCGACGGCCGGGACGTCGAGTTCAGCGCCTCCGGGAAGACGATCACCTTCCACGGGTTTTTGAAGGCCTACGTAGAGGGCGCCGACGACCCGAACGCCGAGCTGGACGACCGCGAGCGCCGGCTGCCGCAGGTCGCCGAGGGCGACGCGCTGACCGCCGAGGAGATCACGGTCGACGGGCACGCCACCAAGCCCCCGGCCCGCTACACCGAGGCCAGCCTCGTCAAGGAGCTCGAAGAGCGCGAGATCGGCCGCCCGTCGACGTACGCGTCGATCATCGGCACGATCCTCGACCGCGGCTACGTCTTCAAGAAGGGCACGGCCCTGGTGCCGTCCTTCCTGTCCTTCGCCGTCGTCAACCTCCTGGAGAAGCACTTCGGGCGGCTCGTCGACTACAGCTTCACCGCCAAGATGGAGGACGACCTCGACCGCATCGCCAGCGGCGAGGCACAGGCCGTGCCGTGGCTGCGGCGCTTCTACTTCGGCGAGGGCGAGGCGACGGGCGCCGCCGAGGCCGGCAACGGCGACGGCGACCACCTCGGCGGCCTCAAGGAACTCGTCACCGACCTGGGCGCGATCGACGCCCGCGAGGTGTCGTCCTTCCCGGTCGGCAACGACATCATGCTGCGCGTCGGCCGCTACGGCCCCTACGTGGAGCGCGGCGAGAAGGACTCCGAGAACCACCAGCGCGCCGACGTCCCCGAGGACCTGGCGCCGGACGAACTCAGCGTCGAGCACGCGGAGGAACTGCTCGCCAAGCCGAGCGGCGACTTCGAGCTGGGCGCCGACCCCGAGTCCGGCCACCAGATCATCGCCCGCGACGGCCGCTACGGCCCGTACGTCACCGAGGTGCTCCCCGAGGGCACCCCGAAGACCGGGAAGAACGCCGTCAAGCCGCGTACGGCCTCGCTGTTCAAGTCGATGTCCCTCGACACGGTGACGCTCGCCGACGCCCTCAAGCTGATGTCGCTGCCGCGCGTCGTCGGCAAGGACGCCGAGGGCGTGGAGATCACCGCGCAGAACGGGCGCTACGGGCCGTACCTGAAGAAGGGCACGGATTCCCGCTCGCTGCAGACCGAGGACCAGCTCTTCACGATCACCCTCGAAGAGGCGCTGGAGATCTACTCCCAGCCCAAGCAGCGCGGCCGGGCCGCCGCCAAGCCGCCGCTGAAGGAGCTGGGCACCGACCCGGTCAGCGAGAAGCCCGTCGTCGTCAAGGACGGCCGCTTCGGGCCGTACGTGACCGACGGCGAGACCAACGCGACCCTGCGCTCCGGCGACAGCGTCGAGGAGATCACCCCGGAGCGCGGCTACGAGCTGCTCGCCGAGAAGCGGGCCAAGTCGCCCGCCAAGAAGACGGCGAAGAAGGCCCCGGCGAAGAAGACGGCGGCCAAGAAGGCGCCCGCCAAGAAGACGACGACGGCCAAGAAGACCGTCGCGAAGAAGACGACGACGGCCGCCAAGAAGACGACCACCGCCGCCAAGACCGCGACGGCCAAGAAGACGGCCACCTCCAAGGTGACGTCCGAGGACTGACCCCCACCCTTCCTGCACCACAGGGTCGCGAAACGAACGCCCCGGCATCACTTTGGTGTCGGGGCGTGCGCAGGTCCGGGCGGGCGCGGCTTGTTGTCGGTGCCTGCCGATAGGCTGAAAGCATGACGCCAGCCGAGCAGCCAACGGCCCACCAGCCGGCCCCCGACGACGCCCTTGTCGCGGACTCCCGCGAGCGTGCCGTCCGCGCCCTGCTGCGCCAGCCGCAGCTCAAGCGGTTGTGGAGCGCACAGCTCGTGACGGGTGTCGGTGACACCCTCGCCCTTCTGGTCCTGGTCGTGCTCGCCTTCCAGGCGGCCATCGCCCAGGGCTCGTTCGGCGGTGGTTACCGGGGTGTGGCGTTCGCGGTGGCGACCGTCTTCGGGGCGCGCATCCTGGCGACGCTGCTCTTCGGGGCGGTGCTGCTCGGCCCGCTCACCTCGCTCACCTCCCAGGAGGGGCCGCTCGACCGGCGCTGGACCATGGTCGGCGCGGACGGTCTGCGGGCCGCGCTGCTGATCGTCGCCCCGCTGTGGATCGACTGGACTCCGGACAACGCGCTGGCCGTGCTCCTGGTGACCGCCTTCGTGACCGGGGTCGCCGAGCGCTTCTGGACGGTGTGCCGCGAGAGCGCGGGACCCGCCCTGCTGCCCGCCCCGCCGCTGGAAGGCGCCACGGTCCGGCCGCTGCCCGACCACATGGACGCGCTGCGCCGGCTGTCGCTGCGCACGAGCTTCGTGGCGATCCCCCTCGCGGCCGCCGCCCTAGTCGTGGCGGCCCTGCTCAACAACCTGCTGGGCACGGGCGTCGCCTGGTTCGACCAGCACCAGGCCGCGCTCGGTTCGTACGTCGCCGCCGGACTGTTCGCCGCGTCCCTCTCCGTCCTGACCGCCCTGGAACTGCCCGGAATCCGCACCCCGCGCGCGCGGTCGCCGCTCGAAGGGCTGCGCCGCCCCAGGACGGGCACCGGCGTCGACAAGGGCCGTACGGGCGCGATCGCGCTGCTCGTGGTCGCCTGCGCGGCCGTCGCCGCGGCGATCTCCGCCGCCGTCGCCGTGTCCGTGCTCCAGGCCCAGGACCTGCACGGCGGCCCGGTGACCTTCGGGCTGCTGGTCCTCGGACTGACCGGCGGGGTCGTGGTCGGCATCCGTACGGCGCCCGCCCTGCTGCCGACGCTGTCGCGCCGCCGCCTGCTGACGCTGGCCATCGCCTTCACCGGCATCGCGCTGCTCGCCGCGGGCCTGGTCCCGGACGTCACCACCGTGCTGCTGATCGTCGCGCTCGCCGGCATCGGCGCGGGCGTGGCCGCCAACACCGGGCACACCCTGCTCGATCAGGAGGCCGAGGACTACCGCCGGGCGCGTACGACCGAGCACCTGCACGCGGTCGTACGGGTCGCGGTGGCGCTCGGCGCGCTGATCGCCCCCCTGGTGGCGGCGCTGATCGGCCCGCACCGCCTGGAGAACGGCAAGTTCGTGTTCGCGCACGGCGGTGCCGCCTTCACGCTGATGCTGGTCGGCGCCCTGCTGCTGCCGGTCGCCGCGCTGGTCCTGGCCAAGGTCGACGACCGCTCCGGAGTGCCGCTGCGACATGATCTGCGGGACGCGCTGCTCGGCGGCGACGACCCCGACACCGTGCCCGCGAGCACCGGCTTCTTCATCGCCCTGGAGGGCGGCGACGGCGCCGGGAAGTCCACCCAGGCCGAGGCCCTCGCCGAGTGGATCAGGGGCAAGGGACACGAGGTCGTGCTCACCCGCGAGCCCGGCGCGACACCGGTCGGCAAGCGGCTGCGGTCGATCCTGCTCGACGTGTCGTCGGCGGGACTGTCCCACCGCGCGGAGGCGCTGCTCTACGCCGCCGACCGCGCGGAGCACGTCGACACCGTCGTACGACCGGCTCTGGAGCGCGGCGCGGTCGTCGTCTCCGACCGCTACATCGACTCCTCCGTCGCCTACCAGGGCGCGGGCCGCGACCTGTCCCCGACCGAGATCGCCCGCATCAACCGGTGGGCGACCGACGGACTCGTCCCGCACATGACCGTCCTGCTGGACGTGGACCCGGAGACCGCCCGCGAGCGGTTCACCGAGGCCCCGGACCGACTGGAGTCGGAGCCCGCCGAGTTCCACGCGCGCGTACGGTCCGGTTTCCTCACGCTGGCCGCCGCCGACCCGAGCCGCTACCTGGTGGTCGACGCGGGCCAGGAGCCCGAGGCCGTCACCACGGTGATCCGGCACCGCCTCGACACCGTCCTGCCGCTCTCCGAGGCCGAGATCAAGGCCCAGGAGGAAGCGCGCAAGGCCGCCGAGGAGGAGGCCCGCCGCAAGGCCGAGGAAGAGGCCGCCCGCAAGGCCGAGGAGGAGCGCCTGGAGCGTGAGCGCCAGGAGCAGCTCGCCCAGCTGCGCGCCGAGGAGGAGGAGCGCAAGCGGCGCGAGCTGGAGGAGGCCCAGCGCCGCGAGGCCGAACGCCAGGCCGAAGAGGCCCGGCAGCGCGCCGAGGACGCACGCAGGCGTGCCGAGGAGGAGAAGGCCCGTCTGCTCGCCGAGGAAGAGGCCCGCGCCGCGGAGGAGGCCCGCCGCAGGGCGGAGGCCGACCGGCTCCGCAAGCAGGCCGAGGACGAGGCCCGGCTGCGCGCCGAGGCGGAGGCACGGCGGCTGGAGAAGCAGCGCAAGGCCGAGGCGGCCCTGCTCGCGGCCGAGGAGGCCCGTCGCTTGGCGGCGGAGGCGGCGGCCGCGGCGGAACGGGCGGCTCGCCAGCCGACGGCTCCCGCGGTGCCCGCCGCTCCGGAGGCCAGGCCTGAGGCGTCGACTGTGCCGACGCCGGTGGTGAAGCCGGGCGCGGGGGCTGGTGCCGGTGCACGAGGGCGGTCGGCGGAGGATACGGCTGTGCTGCGGCCGGTGAGTTCCGGTTCCGGGGACGAGACGGCCGTACTGCGGTCGGTGTCCGGGGACTCCGAGGCGCCCGATGCCGAGGTGCGCGATTCCGACGTACGTGACTCCGACGTACGTGACTCCGAGAGGACGGCCGAGCTGCCGCAGCCGCCCGCTCCGGCGGGGGCCGCGGACGAGACGGCCGTACTGCCTCCGGTGTCGGCTGCGGAGGAGACGGCCGTGCTGCCGCCGGTCGGTGCCGCGGACGAGACCGCGGTGCTGCCGCCGGTGCGCGACCAGGGGCCGTCGGACCGGGTGCCCGCGGGCTACTTCCGGGACGAGCGTCCGGGCGACCGGACCGAAGGCGGCGAGGACCGCACCCGCGAACTGCCCCAGGTTGACGAGCAGGGCGCGCCCCGGCGCCGGCCGCGCCCCGACTGGGCCGAGGAGACTCCCCTGGACGACCTGCCCTCGCTGGCCGACGAACTGCTCGGCCCGCGCGAGGACGGCGACTTCGACCGTGACGACGACACCGGGCGTGGACGGGGTCGCGGCCGGGGGCGCAGGGGCTGACGGCCACGG
>NZ_JBXVPZ010000443.1:0-7924 GCF_057961495.1 Streptomyces sp. P5F9
GCCGCCGCTGCCCGGGAAGCCTTCGGGCCGTGGTCGCGTACGCCGGCCGGGGAGCGTGCGGCGATTCTCGGGCGGGCCGCGGACATCATCCGGGGCGGGCTCGTGTCGTACGCCGAACTCGCCCAGGCGGAGACCGGCGCCACGACCGGGACCGCGCGGGGCATGCAAGTGGGCGTCGCCGCGGCCCGGTTCCGGCGGTACGCGACCGTGGAGCCGGCCGAGTGGGCGATCGCGCCGCAGGTCAACGAGGCGGGGCCGTTCGGGCGGGCGGCTGTCATGGGCGCGCTCGCCGTGCGGCAGCCGGTGGGTGTTGTCGCCTGCGTCACGTCGTACAACAACCCCTGGGCGAACCCCGCCGGGAAGATCGCCCCCGCCCTCGCCATGGGCAACACGGTTGTCGTGAAACCGGCACCGCAGGACCCCTTGTCCGTGTACCGGATGGCCGAGGCGCTGGAGGCGGCCGGGGTGCCGCGCGGGGTCGTGAACGTCGTCAACGGGCAGTCGGTGGAGGTGGGGGAGGCCGCGGTCGAGTGCGGTGACGTCGACATGGTCAGCTTCACCGGTTCCACGGCTGTCGGGCAGCGGATCGCCGAGGTGTGCGGGCGCGGGATGAAGCGGCAGTTGATGGAGCTGGGCGGGAAGGGCGCGGCGGTCGTCTTCGACGACGCGGATCTTGCCTCTGCCGTGTCCGGGATCGGTACGACGTTCTCCTTCTACAGCGGGCAGATCTGTACGGCGCCCACACGGGTGCTGGCGCAGCGCGGTGTGTACGAGCGGGTCGTGGAGCAACTGGCCGTTCAGGCCCGGGCATTGAAGGTCGGCGACCCCCGTTCGCCGGACACGGTTGTCGGGCCGGTGATCTCGGCGGCACACCGGGAGCGCGTCGAGTCGTACGTCGAACTGGGCCGGAAGGAGGGCGCGGTGGTCGTCGCGGGCGGCGAACGGCCGTCCGACGGGCCGGGGTTCCTCGTCGCACCCACCGTCCTCGCCGACTGCGGTGCCGAGATGCGGGTCGTCCGCGAGGAGATCTTCGGCCCGGTCGTCGTGGTCGTCCCCTTCGACTCCGAGGAGGAAGGGATCGCCCTCGCCAACGACAGCGACTACGGCCTCATCGACTATGTGTGGTCGGGGGACGTGGCCCGGGCGTTCCGGGTGGCGCGGCTGCTGCGGGCCGGCGGGGTGGGCGTCAACACCGTGGGGCGCAACATGGAGGCGCCGTTCGGGGGCTTCAAGAAGAGCGGGGTCGGGCGGGACGTCGGCTCGTACGCGCTGCACGCGTACAGCGAGGTGCAGGCGATCGTGTGGCCGGGGTGACGCCAGGCCCATTACGTTCCAAGTAGAGCCCGACGAGCCGCATCCCCGCCCACTGTCACCTGTCCAGATCCACCCGCACCGTCAGCAGACTCGACCCCATCGCCTTCACCGCCGCGCTGTTGAAGCGGGGCAGGGTGCGCAGGCGGGCCTGGGGGTCGTCGTCGGGGAGGAGATGGGCCGTGCCGGTGTGCCAGCGGCCCATGATGCGGACCCGGACCTTCGGGTTCGCCTTGATGTTGCGGACGTACTGGGAGAGCTCGCCGAACTCCGATACCAGCCAGAACGTGTCGCCGATGCGGCGGCCGCCGAGCGGGGTGCGGCGCGGCTGGCCGGAGACCCGGCCGGTGGTCTCCAGGACGGTCTGGGTGGGGAGGCGGCGCGTCACGCTGTTCAGCAGGCGCTGGAAGCGGGTGACGCTGCGGTACTTGGCCTCGGGGTTCGATGTGGGCATCGGTTTGCTGATCTCCTGTTGGTGGGCCGGGGGTGTGGACTTCAATGGTGCCGTGCGCGTCGTGACGTGGAACCTGTGGTGGCGGTACGGGCCCTGGGAGGCCCGCCAGAAGGCGATTCTCGCCGTGTTGCGTGAACTGCGGCCCGACGTCGTCGGGTTGCAGGAGGTGTGGGATGCCGAGGGCGAGAACCTCGCCGGGTGGCTCGCCGCGGAACTCGGTATGCACTGGACCTGGGGAGCCTCCCACGACCCCGGGTTCTGGCAGCGGCGACTCGGCGACCCCACCGTCGGGATCGGCAACGCCGTCCTCAGCCGCTGGCCCGTCGCCGAGCGGGCCGTGCTGCCGCTGCCGCCCGGGGACGGTGACGGCGGCCGGCTCGCGCTGTACGCGGGGCTGGACGCGCCGGGGCACCGCGTCCCCTTCTTCACCGTCCACCTCTCCTCCGCCACCGAAGCCTCGGCCGTACGGTGTCAACAGGTCACCGCACTCGCGGAGTTCGTCGCCGCCCACCGTGGGGACGGGCCCTTCCCGGCCGTCGTCACCGGCGACTTCAACGCCTGGCCGGACTCGGACGAGGTGCGGCTCTTCGGCGGGTACCGGACAGCGCCGGCCGTACCCGGTCAAGTCCTCATGGACGCTTGGGACTTCGCTGAGTCGGGGGCCCCGTCGGCCACCTGGGACCTCGCGAATCCCTACGTGGCGGGCACGTTCGGGCCGAGCGTCCGTATCGACTACGTCTTCGTCGAACCGACCGGGAAGGGCGGGCTCGGCCATGTGCGGGGCGTACGGCGGGCCGGGGACGGGCCGGTCGACGGGGTGTGGCCGACCGACCACGCGGCCGTCGTCGTGGACCTGAGCGCCTAGTTCACCGGTTCACCGGCTCACGGCTTGGCTTCGCCCAGGAAGATCGGGTTCGTGAACGCCGCCAGTGCCCCCGGTACCGTTCCCGCCGCCGTCTCGTGCCTCAACTCGGCCCGTACGTACGCCGCGTAGGACGCCGTCGTGTGCCACTCCACGGTCCCCGCCCCGGAGACGGACAGCGGATCGCTGGTGAACAGGACCCCCTGGTCGGTCACGAAGCGGACGGTGCAGCGCGGGGCGCCGGTGGCTTCCAGCCGTAGCGTGACCGGGGTGTCCGCGTCGACTCCCAACCGCTCGCCGATTCCCGCGTGTTGGGCCCGGCCGCCGGTCGCGGTGAAGGTGAGGGAGAGGTTCTTGGACTCGGAGACGTAGGAGTGGCCCGCGCGGAGGCCGTCCTGGATCGCCTCCCTCGTCAAGTCGTCGGCCAGGACGACGGTCTGGGGCAGGCCGATCGCGTCGGGGTCACGGTGGGCGTCGCTGTTGCCCATCGCCGGGAGCCACTCCCGGTTCTCCCGTACGGAGGCCACCAGCGTCGCGTCCCAGGAGGCGAGGGCGACCTCGTCGTCGGGCGTGTAGGGGCCGTTCCACACCTCGACGGCGTCCGCCTCGCCGAAGCCGAACTTCCAGGCGCAGCCGATGCAGGTGGCGTGCGGGTGGGCGGGGACGACCAGGCCGCCGGCGCGGCGGATCTCGCGGGCGTACTTTCCGAAGCGGTTGTCGCGTGCCCGGTAACGCCAGTCGATGAAGGTGCCGGGTTCGGTGCCGAGGGCGACGACGTGACCGTTACGCGTGGTGACTTCCTCACCGAGCATGATCAGCAGGTCGTCGCCCGCCTCCGAGGCCCAATGGGGGTGCGAGGACTGGGTGTTGTGCTCCGACGTGTTGATGAAGTCCAGGCCCGCCGCCCGCGCGAGCGCCGAGATCTCGGCGGGGGTGCGGCGCCCGTCGGAGTACCAGGAGTGCAGGTGGCAGTCACCCCGGTACCAGGCCCGCCCGCGCCCCTTCGCCCGCTCCGGCGGGTACACCGGCCGCGGGGCGACGCCCGGTTCGCCGTAGGTGAGCGTGATCGTGAGCTCGTACGACAGCCCCTGCGGGGAGACGGTGTACGGGCCCAGCGCGACGTGCCAGGTGCCGGCGCGCACCGGGCCGGGGATGTAGCCGGGCGTCGCGTCGTCCATCCGGATGAAGAACTCCGTGCGGGCCCCGCCCGACCAGCCCCGGAAACCCCTGCCGCCCAGGTCCGTGCCGTGCTGGTCGAAGATGCCGATGTCGAGGGCGTTGCCCTGGGTGCCGGCCGGGACGGACGGTCTGTCGTAGGTGTACGCCACCTTCAGCTCGCGGACCCCCGCCGGGACCTCGACGGGCACGTACACGTAGTCGGGCGAGCCGGTCGGGAGGGTGCCCCGAACCGTCCGGCTCTCCTGGTCGCCGTCTGCCGCGGCCGCGGCGCCGCTCGCGAAGCTCACGCTTCCCAACGTAAGCGCGGCGGCGGCGCCCGTCACGAACAGCGCGCGCCGGTTGAGACCGTTTCCGTGATCGTCGTCGCACATGCTGCTGCTCCCGGGGTGTCGTGAGTGACAGGGATGGCGCGGAGGTGAGCGGAGATGACCCGTACGACTCTGATAGTCGGCTGTGAACTCCCGTGCAAGGACAGGGAATCGGCGGGTGTCGGGAAACCGGACCGGCGCGGACGAGAGGGGGAGTGCTCCCGGTGCCAGTGACGCCGTGTAACGACCTGCCCGGAAGGAACGAATCGGCCGCCCCTCTTTGGCCTGATCAGACCGATCGTATGCTCGAAGGATGACGACTCCCGCGAGCTCCGGAACCGGCCCGACCGAGAACTCCATGCGTCGCGCCCTCAAACGCGCCCGTGACGGCGTCGCGCTCGACGTCACGGAAGCGGCGGTGCTGCTCCAGGCGCGCGGTGAGGCCCTCGACGACCTCACCGCGTCCGCCGCCCGGGTGCGCGACGCGGGCCTGGCGACGGCCGGCCGCCCCGGCGTGATCACGTACTCGAAGAGCGTCTTCATCCCCCTCACCCGCCTCTGCCGCGACAAGTGCCACTACTGCACCTTCGTCACCGTCCCCGGTAAGCTCCGCCGCGCCGGACACGGGATGTTCATGTCCCCGGACGAGGTCCTCGACATCGCACGCAAGGGCGCGGCCCTCGGCTGCAAGGAAGCCCTGATCACCCTCGGCGACAAGCCCGAGGACCGCTGGCCGGAGGCGCGCGAGTGGCTCGACGCGCACGGCTACGACGACACGATCGCGTACGTCCGCGCCATCTCCATCCGCATCCTGGAGGAGACGGGCCTGCTCCCGCACCTCAACCCCGGGGTGATGACCTGGACGGACTTCCAGCGCCTCAAGCCGGTGGCCCCGTCCATGGGCATGATGCTGGAGACGACGGCGACCCGGCTCTGGTCCGAGCCGGGCGGCCCGCACTACGGCTCCCCGGACAAGGAACCGGCCGTGCGCCTGCGGGTGTTGGAGGACGCGGGCCGCTCGTCCGTCCCCTTCACCTCCGGCATCCTGATCGGCATCGGCGAGACCTACGAGGAGCGCGCGGACTCCCTCTTCGCACTCCGCAAGATCTCCCGCTCCTACCACGGCATCCAGGAACTGATCATCCAGAACTTCCGCGCCAAGCCGGACACGGCCATGCGCGGCATGCCGGACGCGGAACTGGACGAGCTGGTGGCGACGGTCGCGGTGGCCCGGCACATCATGGGCCCGTCGGCCTGCCTCCAGGCCCCGCCCAACCTCGTCGACTCGGAGTACAAGCGCCTGATCGGCGCGGGCATCGACGACTGGGGCGGAGTCTCCCCTCTCACCATCGACCACGTGAACCCCGAACGCCCGTGGCCCCAGATCGAGTTGCTGCGGGAACAGTCGGCGGAGGCGGGCTTCGAACTCCGCGAACGCCTCTGCGTCTACCCGGAGTTCGTGGGCCGCGGCGAACCCTGGCTGGACCCGCGCCTGTTGCCGCACGTACGGGCACTGGCGGACCCCGAGACGGGCCTGGCACGCGAGGACGCGACGGTGGAGGGCCACGCGTGGCAGGAGCCGGAGGAGGCGTTCGTAGCGACGGGCCGTACGGATCTCCACACGACGATCGACACGGAGGGCCGTACGTCCGACCGCCGTGACGACTTCGACGAGGTCTACGGCGACTGGGGCGCCCTGCGCGAGGCGGCGGCGCCCGGCATGGTCCCCGAGCGCATCGACACGGACGTACGGCAGGCGCTGGCGACGGCGGCCGACGACCCGACGAAGCTCACCGACGCGGAGGCGCTCGCGCTGCTGCACGCGGACGGCCCGGCGCTGGACGCGCTGACGCGGATCGCGGACGACGTACGGAAGTCGGTGGTCGGGGACGAGGTGACGTACATCGTCACGCGGAACATCAACTTCACCAACGTCTGCTACACGGGCTGCCGTTTCTGCGCCTTCGCGCAGCGCCGTACGGACGCTGACGCGTACACGCTCTCCCTGGACCAGGTGGCGGACCGGGCCCAACAGGCCTGGGAGGTAGGGGCGGTCGAGGTCTGCATGCAGGGCGGTATCCACCCCGACCTGCCCGGGACGGCGTACTTCGACATCGCGAAGGCGGTGAAGGAACGCGTCCCCGGCATGCACGTCCACGCGTTCTCCCCGATGGAGGTCGTCAACGGCGCGACGCGGACCGGCCTTTCGATCCGCGAGTGGCTGACGGCGGCGAAGGAGGCGGGCCTCGACACCATCCCCGGCACGGCGGCGGAGATCCTCGACGACGAGGTCCGCTGGGTCCTGACGAAGGGCAAGCTGCCGACGGCGACATGGATCGAAGTAGTCACGACGGCACACGAGTTGGGCATCCGTTCTTCGTCGACAATGATGTACGGCCACGTGGACCAGCCGCGCCACTGGCTGGGCCACCTCCGCACCCTGGCTGGGATCCAGCAACGCACGGGCGGCTTCACGGAGTTCGTGACACTGCCGTTCATCCACACCAACGCGCCGGTCTACTTGGCGGGGATCGCGCGGCCGGGCCCGACGATGAGGGACAACAGGGCGGTGGTGGCGATGGCGAGGTTGTTGCTCCACCCCCACATCCCCAACATCCAGACGAGCTGGGTGAAGTTGGGCTCGGAGGGTGCGGCGGAGATGCTGCGCTCCGGGGCGAACGACCTCGGCGGCACGCTGATGGAGGAGACGATCTCGCGGATGGCGGGTTCGTCGTACGGCTCGTACAAGTCGGTGCGTGACCTGATCGCCGTAGCGGAGCTGGCGGGCCGACCGGCGAGGCCGCGCACCACCCTCTACGGCGAGGTGCCGGAGGAGCGGCAGCGGGCTGCTTCGGTCTCGGACGGACACCTGCCGGAGCTGCTGCCGGTGCTGGACTGAGCGGGAGGAGGGCCGGACGGGGGCCGGTACGATGATCCGACCCCTGTTCGATCGGGATGTGGGGGCTGTGAGTAGCTGAGGAGATGCGTGCCCGTGCCTGCCTCCAAGGTCTGGGTGACCGGTCTGACGGTGGGAGCGATCGCCGCGGTCACGGTCCTGGCCGTCCAGGCCGACAAGGGCCCGCACCCGAAGGCGTCCGCCGCCCGCCCGAGCGCCTCGGCGTCCGCGCACGCGTCCACGTCCCCGAAGCCGCACGCGACGGCCGCCGCGGTACCGGCCTCCTCCGGCACCGGGCGGCGCATCGTCTACGCCGTCGGCCAGAAACGGGTCTGGCTGGTCGACGCGAGCGACAAGGCGGGCCGTACGTTCGCCGTCTGGCCGGGCACGGTGAGCCCGGACCCGGGCACGTACACGGTGTCGGTCCGCAAGGACGCCACGACGGGCTCCGACGGCGTCCAGATCGAGAACATCGTCTACTTCGCCACCAAGTCCGGCCTCAACATCGCCTTCTCCAACGCGGTGGACGGCTCCTCGCCCCCGCCGGCGGCGGGCAAGGAAACGGGCGGAGTCCGCACGGGCAAGGCGGACGGGGCGGCACTGTGGGCATTCGGGACGACGAGCACGAAGGTCATCGTGGTCAAGTAGCGGACCGGTCACCACTCGGGTCCCGAAGTTGGCTCTGGTCCTGAGTTGTGAAGTGACCGTTGGGCCGCCCGCTTCTTGGTCAGTGTCGGGCTTCCGCGGCCCGAGTAAAGGGCGCTCCGCTGCGCTGCGCGTCGCCTTCGGCGATGGCCCTGCGGGCCACCCTTGACTAGGGCCGCTCCAGCCCGTTGGAGAAGCGAGCGGGCGGCCCCGAGGGATGGGTGGCCAGGGAGCCGTCCCCTTGCCTGAACTGTGTTGCCGGCCGGTGT
>NZ_JBXVPZ010000444.1:0-7902 GCF_057961495.1 Streptomyces sp. P5F9
CCGGAGTGCCCGCGCCCACCCCGCCCGCGATCGACCGCTATCCGGCGAGCTGAGGGAGGCAGACGTGAACGTACTGACCGACAACTTCTCGACCTTCGGCGACGGCTTCCTCGGCACCGTCGAACTGACCGTCTACGCCTCGGTGTTGGCGCTCGTCCTCGGCTTCCTCATGGCCTCCTTCCGGGTCGCGCCGGTCGGCTCGCTGCGGGTCTTCGGGACGGTGTGGGTGACCGTGCTGCGCAACACCCCGCTCACCCTGCTGTTCTTCGCGGTGCTGCTCGGCCTGCCGCGCTTCGGACTCGTGCTCCCCTTCAAGGTGTTCGCGGTCCTCGCGCTCGGCTGTTACACCTCGGCGTTCATCTGCGAGGCGCTGCGCTCCGGCATCAACACCGTGCCCAGGGGCCAGGGGGAGGCGGCCCGCAGCCTCGGGATGTCCTTCGGGCAGAGCCTGAGCCTGGTCGTCCTGCCGCAGGCGTTCCGCTCGGTGATCCCGCCGGTCGGCTCCACCCTCATCGCCCTCGCCAAGAACTCGGCGATCGCCGGCGCGTTCAGCGTCACCGAACTCCTCGGCACCTACCGGACGTTGAGCGAACTCGGCTACAACATCGTCTGGACGTTCGTCTGGATCGCCGTCGGCTACCTGATCATCACCCTCGCCATCAGCGCGCTGTTCAACGCGCTGGAGAGGAAGTGGGGATTCGCCCGATGACCACCGCCACCGCCCTCTACGACGTCCCCGGCCCCAAGACCCGCAAACGGCACCGCCTTTACGGCATCGCGTCCGCGGTCGTCATCCTCGCGCTGATCGGCTGGATCCTCTATCTCCTGTTCGACACCGACCAGTTCACGTACACGAAGTGGATGCCCTTCGAGTACAAGGGAATTCAGGAACTGCTGCTGCGCGGCCTCGGCAACACGCTCAAGGCCTTCGGCCTCGCGGCCGTGCTCTCGCTGGCACTTGGCACCCTGCTCGCCGTAGGACGCCTCTCCGACTACCGGCCCGTACGCTGGCTGTCCACAGTCGTCGTGGAGTTCTTCCGCGCCATGCCCGTCCTCGTGATGATCTTCTTCATCTTCGTGGCGCTCAAAGTGCAGCCGCTGCCCGCACTCGTCGCGGGCCTGACGCTCTACAACGGCTCGGTGCTCGCCGAGGTCTTCCGCTCCGGCGTCAACAGCGTCGAACGCGGCCAGCGGGAGGCCGCGTTCGCGCTCGGCATGCGCAAGATCCACGTCATGTCGTACGTCCTCGTGCCGCAGGCCGTACGGGCCATGCTGCCCGCGATCATCAGCCAGTTGGTGGTCGCGCTGAAGGACACCTCGCTGGGCTATCTGATCACCTATGAGGAGTTTCTCCATGCCGGGAAGCTGATCGCGTCGAACCTCGACTACGATTTGCCGTTCATCCCGGTGGTGATGGTGATCTCGCCGATCTACATCGGGATGTGCATGCTGCTCTCCTGGTTCGCCGGTTGGGTGTCCCGCAGGGAGCAGCGCAGTCCCAAGACCGGGGCCGTGGACGTTGCCCCGGCGGAACCAGGGACGCTGCTGCCGCGGGTGCAGTAGTAGAGAGGGCACCTGCCCGTCCGGCAGCAGCCGGAGATCACTGCTCGCGCAGCGGGATCGACACGTACGACGGGTCGTTCGCAGGCGAGGAGAAGGTCAGCTGCGCGCCGGTCGGGTTGTGCTCGATGTAGAGCGGGTCGACCGTGTCGACGACCAGGGCGAGATGATGCCCTGCCGGGACGTCGTAGGCCGTGGAGAACAACTCCAGGTCCACACCGAACGGTTGGCCGGGCTTCTGTCCGTGCCAGGTGTACGGCGCGTTGCTGACCAGCTTGCCGAGGCCGAGCGGGCCCACGTCGTAGAGGTACGCGACGAGGGTGCCGCTCTCCTTGGTGTCCGTGACCGTGGTGTGCAACTTCACGGTGCCGCGCACCTGTTGGGCACTCGCGTACTTCCCCGACTGCCATACGGCGGCCCAACGGCGCGGGAGCAGCGGGACGTACGCGACCGGGGGCACCTGGGCGACCTGGTCGAGGATGCTGGACAGGAAGACGATCCCGCCGTCCGCGCCCGAGTCGACGTTGGTGTGGATGGTGGTCGTGCCCGCGAGGTCGATCTTCTTGCGCGTCGCGCCGACCGACTTCCAGTCCGGGTAGCCCTCGTAGCCGCCCGCGGAACGGGACTTGAGCTCCACCGGCTGCTCGCGGTCGATGCCGTTGTCGTCGCCCTTGAGGTAGTGGTCGAACCAGCGCTCGGTGTCCGTCCACACGTCGTTGGGCAGCCCGAACAGTCCGGTCAGCTCGGCGGTGGCAACTGGGCGGGCGGGAGGAAAGGTAAGGGGCCCGGCGTGTGCCGGGCCCCGACTACGGTGTCTGGCCGCTCGTGCTCGGTACGGCCCGATTGGAGTTCTCTCCCGCGCGGGAGACTCTCCCCTGGATCGCTCCGGGGAGTTTGACAGGTCAGGCCTGTCCGGCGGCGACCCTCCCGGCCGTCGGGGCAACTGCGTGAGTTGCCCAGTGTGTTGACAGCTTGACTGCTGCCATCAACACGATCAGAGTAGCAGCCGTGAGTCACCTTGTGTGACCGCTTCAGTTCAGTCCGTTTTGGCGCTGACACCTCACCTCGCCTGTCGTGTGCGGCCGCGAGCAGGCTGATGCCGGCGCCGTACGACACGCCCGCCATGCCGACATGCCCCGCGTCGGACGGGGTGTTGGCGAGCGCCCAGTCGATCACCTTGGACGCGTCGGCCACGTCCTTCGGGCCCGCCACCTCTATTCCGCCGCCGGACTGCCAGAACCCGCGGACGTTGTAACTCACCACGACATAGCCGGAGTCGGCGAGCTTCTGGGCCTGGGCCAGGTACTGGACCTGGGGGAATCCCCAGCTCGTGGGCAGGACGAGGAGCGGGTAGCCGTGCGAGCCGTCCGCGCCCGCGGGCGTGACGACGTTCGCCGCGAGCGTCGTACCGCCGTCGCCGGTGATGTCGACGAAGCGGACGCCGTTCGTGGCGGCCCGGGCCGCGGGGGCGAACCCGAGGACACCTCCGGCGATCAGGGTCGCGGAGACGGCGCCCACGGCGGTCGTACGCAGGGCCTGGCGATGGGGTCGCACGGGTCACTCCTCACACGTGTCAATGCAAAGTGACCCGACGGTAACCGGGGCTCCCTACCGCAGGTAACCCGCCGGTAAGTTACGTGCCAGTAAAGATTGTTGACGCGTGTGCGGATTCACGAGGCGCGGTGTGAACTGCGTGGAGCCGGTGCGGGCAGCGGGGTCTCCGCGGCCCGCGTCACGTCCGCGACCAGCTCCACCACATCCGGGCCGTACGCCTGCGAGTTGACCACCTTCAGCAGCAGGACGAAGGTGTTGCCGCCGTGTTTGCGGGCCAACTTCTCATGGTTGCGGGCGAGATAGCGGGACGCCGCCTGGTTGGTGATCGCGCGCTGGCCGCAGAAGAGGAACACCGGCCGCGCGCCGCCCAGTTGACCGGCGGTGAGACGCGCGAGGAGGACGTACTCGCCCTTGCCGGGCTCAAGTCGGTAGCGCTCACTGCCGATTTGGAACGCGCCCCGGTCCGGCCCCGGTTCCGGGTCGACGTTGACGCGGATGCCGGGGAGCAGGGACGCCAGATGCGCGGCCATACGGCGGTTGGAGGCGGGGCCGCCCACGCAGAACTCGGTGCGTTCGCCGAAGCTCTGCTGGGCCGCGTCGTGCGCGACGACCTGGGCGTGCGCGTTGCAGTCCTTGATCAGGGCGGCGAGTTCGAGCAGCGCGAACACGTCGTGCCGCATCACCGAGAGTTCGGCGCCGCCCGCCTCGCGGTTCACCACGAGCAGCGACTCGGAGTTGTCGGGCAGCCCGAAGAACGCCTGCTTGCGCCGGAGTCTGCGCCGCCACAGATAGGTGCGGGCGAGCCAGCCGAGCGCGGCGCTGATGCCGGCGGCGGCCACCCCCAGAACGATGTTGCGCACGTCGTCATTCATGGGCGCGCATGCTAGCGGCCCAGCATGGCCGGTACGTACCGGTGTTCGACGTGTGGCACTCGTGTGACAGTGGCGCGAGGTGGTCTGTTGGGGCCATGGCAATGTGGCTACGCTGCGCGGACGGTCCTGACTGGAGGTACGGATGCGTCGCCCTGTGGCACGGAAACTGTCGGTCCTGGCGGTCTCGGCCGCCGTCGTGTCGGTCGGGGCCGCGGCTCCACCGGCCGCAACGAGCGGCACACCGACGAAGGTTCCGGTGGCGGTCGGCTACGGCGGCGCGGTCGCGAGCGTCGACGCGGACGCCACAGCCGCCGGCATCGAGGTCCTGAAGAAGGGCGGCAACGCGGTCGACGCGGCCGTAGCCACCGCCGCCGCGCTCGGCGTCACCGAGCCCTACTCCTCCGGCATCGGCGGAGGCGGATACTTCGTCTACTACGACGCCAAGTCCCGTACCGTGCACACCATCGACGGCCGCGAGACCGCGCCACTGACCGCCGACTCCAACCTCTTCGTGGAGAACGGCAAGGCCCTCGCCTTCGCCGACGCCGTCAGCAGCGGCCTCAGCGCCGGCACCCCGGGCACGGCCGCCACCTGGCAGACGGCGCTCGACCAGTGGGGCAACGAGAAGCTCGGTACGGTGCTCAAGCCCGCCGAACGCATCGCGAGCGACGGCTTCACGGTCGACGACACCTTCCGCAGCCAGACCGCGTCCAACGAGACCCGCTTCCGCTACTTCCCCGACACCGCCGAGCTGTTCCTGCCGGGCGGCGCGCTCCCGGTCGTCGGCTCCACCTTCAAGAACCCCGAACTCGCGGCCACCTACAAGGAGTTGGGCAAGAAGGGGATCGGCGCGATCTACCACGGCGACCTCGGCAAGGACATCCTCGCCACGGTCAACACCCCCAAGGTGGACGCGAGTTCGGGCTGGAACGCCCGTCCCGGCAAGCTGTCCGCCAAGGACCTCGCCGTGTACCGCGCCAAGCTCCAGGCGCCCACGAAGACGTCGTACCGCGGACTCGGTGTCTACTCGATCGCGCCCTCCTCCTCCGGCGGAACGACCGTCGGCGAGGCCCTCAACATCCTTGAGAAGACGGACCTTTCGAAGGCGAGCGAGGTCCAGTACCTGCACCACTACATCGAGGCCAGCCGGATCGCGTTCGCGGACCGGGGACGCTGGGTCGGCGACCCCGCCTTCGAGGACGTACCGACGAAGGAACTCCTCTCGCAGAAGTTCGCCGACTCGCGCGCCTGCCTCATCAAGGACGACGCGGTGCTCACCAGCCCGCTGGCGCCCGCCGACCCGCGCAACCCGACGGCCTGCACCGCCGGCGGAACGGCCGCGCCGACGACGTACGAGGGCGAGAACACCACCCACCTCACGGTCGCCGACAAGTGGGGCAACGTCGTCTCCTACACGCTCACCATCGAGCAGACCGGCGGCAGCGCGATGACCGTGCCCGGCCGCGGCTTCCTGCTCAACAACGAGCTGACCGACTTCTCCTTCACCCCGGCCAACCCGGCCGTCCACGACCCGAACCTGCCCGGCCCGGGCAAGCGCCCGCGCTCGTCGATCTCGCCGACGATCGTCCTCGACAAGCACAACAAGCCGGTCGTGGCGCTCGGTTCACCCGGTGGCGCGACCATCATCACGACCGTGCTGCAGACCCTCACCGAGTTCCTCGACCGCGGGCTCCCTCTCGTGGACGCGATCGCCGCGCCTCGCGCCAGCCAGCGGAACGCCGCCAACACGGAGCTCGAACCCGCGCTCTACAACAGCGACTTGAAGACCCAACTCCAAGCCATCGGGCATTCGTTCACTCTCAACCCGGAGATCGGCGCGGCGACCGGTGTGCAACGGCTTCCGAACGGGGAGTGGTTGGCGGCGGCCGAGAAGGTACGGCGCGGTGGCGGGTCGGCGGCAGTGGTCAACCCGGCTCCGTAGTAAGTCGGTTGGGGTCGGGCGGTGGCGCATCCGGTGTGAACGCGAGCCGCCCGTCCTCCACACCCACCGTCACCTGGCCGCCCTCCGCGATGCGGCCGTCCAGAAGCAGCCGGGACAGCTGGTTGTCGACCTCGCGCTGGATCGTGCGGCGGAGCGGGCGGGCACCGTACTCGGGCTGGTAGCCCTGGCGGGAGAGCCAGTCGACGGCCGGGTCCGTGAAGGCGACCGTGATGCCCTGCGCGTGCAGGAGACGGCGGGTGTGTTCCAGCAACAGGCCGGTGATCCGGCGGAGTTGCTCGGCGGTGAGCTGGCGGAAGACGACGATCTCGTCGATGCGGTTGAGGAACTCGGGGCGGAAGTGCTCGCGCAGCGGGCGCAGGATCTGCTCGCGCCGCGCCTCCTCGTCCGCGTCGGCACCGCCCGGGCCGAAGCCGATGCCGGCACCGCGCCGGGTGATCGCCTCGGAGCCGAGGTTGCTCGTCATCACGATCACCGTGTTGGTGAAGTCGACCGTGCGGCCCTGCGCGTCGGTCAACCGGCCGTCGTCCAGGACCTGGAGCAGGATGTTGAACACGTCCGGGTGCGCCTTCTCGACCTCGTCGAGGAGGAGAAGCGAGTACGGGTGGCGGCGCACGACCTCGGTCAGCTGACCGGCCTCCTCGTGGCCGACGTAACCGGGCGGGGCGCCGACGAGACGGCTCACGGTGTGCCGTTCCTGGTACTCGCTCATGTCCAGGCGGACCATCCGGTCCTCGCTGCCGAACAGGGCCTCGGCGAGCGCCCGGGCAAGTTCCGTCTTCCCGACGCCGGTCGGTCCCAGGAACAGGAAGCTGCCGATCGGCCGGTCCGGGCTCGCCAGCCCGGCGCGCGAGCGCAGTACCGCGTCCGACACGACCCGGACCGCCTCCTCCTGGCCGATGATCCGCCGGTGCAGATGCTCCTCCAGACCGAGCAGCCGGTCCTTCTCCTCCGCCGTGAGACTGCTCACCGGGATACCGGTCTGCCGCGACACGACCTCGGCGATCGCCTCACCGGTGACCTCCAGGTTCTGTCCCTCATCGCCCTGATCCCCACCACCGGCCTCCGCCAGCCGCACCTTCAACTCGGCGACGCGGTCCCGCAGTTGGGTCGCCTTCTCGTAGTCCTCGGCGGCGACGGCCTGGTCCTTGTCCCGGGCGAGCTGTTCCATCTCGCGCTCCAGGGCTCGTACGTCCGTGCCCTTCGTGCGTGCCCGCAGCCGTACCCGCGCACCCGCCTGGTCGATGAGGTCGATCGCCTTGTCGGGGAGCCGGCGGTCGGTGAGGTAGCGGTCGGACAGTTCTACGGCGGCCACCAACGCCTCGTCGGTGTACCGGACTTGGTGGTGGGCCTCGTAGCGGTCGCGCAGGCCGCGCAGGATCTCGATCGCGTCCGGGACGGACGGTTCGGGCACCAGGATCGGCTGGAACCTGCGGGCCAGCGCCGCGTCCTTCTCGATCCGGCGGTACTCCTCCAGCGTCGTAGCACCGACGATGTGCAACTCGCCGCGCGCCAGGGCCGGTTTGAGGATGTTGCCGGCGTCCATCGAACCGCCCTCGCCGCCACCGCCCGCGCCGACCACGGTGTGCAACTCGTCGATGAACACGATCAGTTCGTCCGAGTGGGCGCGGATCTCGCCGACGATGTTCGTCAGCCGCTCCTCGAAGTCGCCCCGGAAACGGGTGCCCGCGACGACGCCGGTGAGGTCGAGGGCGACGACTCGCCGACCTGTCAGCACGTCCGGCACATCGCCGTCCGTGATGCGCTGCGCGAGGCCCTCCACGATCGCGGTCTTGCCGACGCCCGCGTCGCCGATCAGCACCGGGTTGTTCTTGCCGCGCCGGGACAGCACCTCGATGGTCTGCTCGATCTCCTCGTCGCGGCCGATCACCGGGTCGATACGGCCGTGGCGGGCCAGGTCGGTGAGGTCGCGGCTGTACTTGTCGAGGGTGGGGG
>NZ_JBXVPZ010000445.1:0-7877 GCF_057961495.1 Streptomyces sp. P5F9
CCCCCCGTCACCCCGCTCCCCGTACTGGAACGCCAGGCCGGTGCCGCCCTCGTCCAGGCCGACGACTGTCTGCGCACCAGCCGTGAGGAACTCGCCTTCGTCGAGGCCCGGTTCGGGGCGGCGGCCGTCGAACCGTTCGAACGGGCCCTGCGGGACGCCGAGCGCGAGCTCTCCGCCGCCTTCGCGATACGCCTGCGCTACGACCGAGGCGTCCCGGAACCGAAAGAGGAAGCCGCCCGGCGGCAGGCCCTCGCCGGCATCGTCGGACGGTGTGCCGAAGCCGGGCGGCGACTGGACGCCGAAGCGCCCGCCTTCGATCAACTCCGGGCGTTGGAGCAGGAGATGAACGAAGCGCTCGGCGTCGCGGAGGCCCGGTTCCGCGAACTGGCCGGCCGTACAGGGGGCGTGGACGCCACCCTCGCCGACCTGCACGCCCGCTACCCGGCAACCGCGGCCTCGACCACCACCGTCACCGGGTACGTCGAACAGGCCAAGGACCGGCTCGTGTTCGCCACCGCCCACCTCAACCAGGCCCGCCAGGCAGCCGACTTGGGACACACCGGCGAGGCCGTACGCGCCCTCCGCGCCGCCGAGGGCGCCATCAGCCAGGCCGACGTCCTCCTGAACGACGTCGACCGGCTCGCCAACTCACTCGCCGCCGCAGCGGAGTTGGTGCCCGCCACACTCACCGGCGCCGAATCCGCCCTCGCGAGGGCAACAGCCACATCACCGACAGGGCCGCTCCACACCCGCCTCGCCCACGCCCACACCACCCTCGCCGCCGTACGAGAGGAACTCACCGGCGACCGCCCCTACGGCTACGACCCCCTCGACGCCCTGCGCCGCGTCGTCCAGGCCATGCTGCCGCTGGGCGGGACGCGGGACGGAGTCCTCGGCGCCGCCGCGTGGCTCGTCGGGCGGAGTGACGTCGGCTCGGCGGACGGTTTCGTGGCCACGCACCGGGGTGCCGTGGGCGTGGAAGCCCGCACCCGGCTGGCCGAAGCGGAGCTGCTGCTCACCACCGACCCGGCCGCGGCCGACGTACCCGCGCTGGAGGCCCGAGAGTCGGCCGAGCAGGACGTCCGTGTGCACGGGAACCCGTACGCCGGTGCCGCCGACGAGCACACGAGCGGGGTCGGCGGGGCGGTCCTCGGCGGGATCCTCCTCGGCGAGGACCCGGACGGCGGCCCGCCCCTCACCTTCGGCGGACCGGCCACACGGAAACGCCGGGTCCTTCCGCCGACGTAGAGCACCGCAGTCGAGACCGGCACCAGCCACATCCGCGGCGGACCGCCGTCAGAACAGACTCAGCAACGCCTCCGCCGGATCCACCACCCCGTTCTCCCCGTCCGGCAACGGCAGTTCGAACCACACCGTCTTGCCGCGTGGCGTCCGGCGGGAGCCCCAGGCCGCCGACAGGAGGCCGACCAGCTGCAGGCCCCGGCCGCCCTCGTCCGTGTCGCGGGCGCGGCGGCGGCGGGGCTGGACCAGGCCCGCGTCCCAGACCTCGCACACCAGGGTGCGGTCCAGCAGGAGGCGGAGCCGGATCTCGCCCTCGCCGTACCGCAGCGCGTTCGTCACCAGTTCGCTGACGAGCAACTCGGCGGTGTCGATGAGGGGTTCGAGGTCCCAGGACTGGAGGCGGGCGCGGGCGTACTCGCGGGCGCGGCCCACGCTGCGGGGTTCGCGCGGCAGGGTCCAGTCGCCGACCGAGTCGGCCGGCAGGCCCTGGACGCGGGCCATGAGGAGCGCGATGTCGTCCTCGCCGTGGTGGGTGTCGAGGGTGCTGAGGACGTGGTCGCAGACGTCTTCCAGGTCGCGGTGGGTCTCGGCGTTCAGTGCCGCCGCGGGGGACGGGCTGCCGTCGGACGAACCACGGGTCGCCGGGTCGGTCAGAGCGCCCACGAACGCCTGGAGGCCCTCGTCCAGGGGGTGGTCGCGGGATTCGACCAGTCCATCCGTGTAGAGCGCCAGCAGCGCGCCTTCGGGGAGTTCGACCTCCACCTCCTCGAAGGGTTCGCCGCCGACCCCCAGGGGCATGCCGGGCGGGACGTCGAGCATCAGCGCGGCCTCGCCCGGTTCCACCAGGACCGGCGGGAGGTGGCCCGCGTTGGCGAACGTGCAGCGCCTGGTCACCGAGTCGTAGACCGCGTAGATACAGGTCGCGAGGTACACCTCCGCGAGGTCCGCCTCGCGGGGGCGGCGGGCCGCCCGGGTGGCCTGTTGGACTCCGCCGGGGGTGCCCAGGCCTCGCGCGATCTCGTCCAACGCCGAGAGGACTTCGGCCGGTTCGAGGTCGAGGAGGGCCAACGTGCGGACGGCCGTGCGGAGTTCACCCATCGCCACCGCCGCGCGTAGACCACGTCCCATCACGTCTCCCACCACCAACGCGGTGCGGTGGCCGGGGAGTTCGATGACGTCGAACCAGTCGCCGCCGACCTCCGTCGCCGCGTTCCCGGGCAGGTAGCGGCAGGCGATGTCGAGGCCGGAGGCCTCCGGGTCGCCGGGCGGGAGGAGGGACCGCTGCAGTATCAACGCCCGTTCGTGCTCGCGCCGGTACAGCCGCGCGTTGTCGATGCAGACGGCGGCCCGCGCCGCCAGCTCCACCGCGAGATCCCGGTCCCGGTCCCCGAACGGCTCGCTGCCCTTCGTACGGGCGAACTGCGCGAGTCCTACGACGGTGTCGTGGGCGACCATCGGAACGGCCAGCGTGGACTGGACCGGGCCGCCCTCCTCGGCGGGGACGTACTGCGGGCGGGCGGTGCGCAGGGCGTCCGCGCAGGGCGAGTTGAAGGGGTAGTGGTGGACCGCGCCCACGGCCACGGGTGCGCCGCCGCCCACGAAGGGGGCGTCGGAGACCGCGCTGGCGAAGGCCACCCGGCGGAGTTCCGCGCTGCCGTCGGCGCGGCCTGGCGGGGTCTCGTCGCCGGCCAGCAGGCCCTGGTAGAGGTCGACGGTCGCGAGGTCGCAGAAGCCGGGGACGACGACGTCGAGGAGTTCGCGGGCCGTGGTCTCCAGGTCGAGGGAGTTCCCGATGCGGGCGCCGGCCTCGTTCAGAAGGGCGAGATTGCGCCGCGCGGAGGCGGCCTCGCGGGCGGCGGCGCGGCGGGCGGTGACGTCGGTGCCGAGCCAGGCGATGCCGATGGGGCGGCCGCTGCCGCTGTGCACGCGGTAGAGGTTGATGGACCAGTGGCGGCGCTCCTCGGAGCCCGGCACGAGGCCGGTGACATGCATGTCCGTGATGGAGTTGCCGGTCTCCAGGACGCGGCGCAGGGTCGCGGTGACCCGTTCGGCCTCGGGGCTCTGGAGATAGTCGTGGACGCCGTTGCCGCGGTGGTCGTCGGGGGTGCCGCCGAAGGTGTTGGCGATCTGCTGGTTGGCCCGCCGGACCCGCAGGTCGGGGTCGATCAGCAGGAACCCGAACGGAGATTGACCGAATATCGACTGCGAGGCGGCGAGATCGGTCTCGATCCGGCGCAGGATGCGGACGTCGACGACGATGCAGACGGCGGCCCGCTCGCCCTCCTCGGTCCGGGTCGGCATCACATAGACCTCGGCGAGCCCCTCCTTGCCCGGTTCGCCCCCGGCGGTCCCCGGCACCTTGAAGGGGACCACTCCGGTCCACTCCCGGCCGTCCAGGATCTCGGCCATCTTCCGCTGGCCGCGCTCGTGCAGTTCGGGGTCGACGAAGGCCTCGATGGGATCCATGCCCACCGCGCGCTCCGTGGGGATGCCGAACAGCTGCTCGGCCCGCAGGCTCCACTGGTCGACGAGCCCGTCGGGGCCTATGGAGAAGGAGGCGACCTTGATGTAGTCGTAGATCGAGCCGGGTGGGCTGCTCTGCCACATGGCGTCGCCGACGGTCATCGCGTCGCCGCCGGGCACACCCGACATGACGTCGGCGGCGGACATGCCGTCGCCTCCGGGCACGTCGATGTGACCCGGGGCCTCAGCCCTCGCGCGGTCCGACGGGTCCTCGGACTCCGTGGCCTTCGCTGGTATCTCGCTCACGCGAACCGTCCCCTCCAGCTCACCGCGTCCGGCACCGGTCACCGGGGGCGGCTGCCCGCAGTATCCAGCACTACGGCGCCGCACAACACGGTGTTCACGATCACAGGACAATCCCGATGCATTTCGGACCTGCCCGCGACAACACTCCCAGTCTTCTAACCAGCGGACACGCAGTCGAACCACGCCGATCGACAACCGTCACAGGCCTGAACCAGTCGATGGACACGGCTGTCCGGTTCGTACAGCTGTGTTCGGCCCCGGATCACCCGGGTACGGCCAGCTCGAACCACACGGTTTTGCCCGTCTCCCCGGGCCGGGTGCCCCAGCGGACGCAGGCGTCGGCGACCAGTTGGAGACCCCGGCCGCCTTCGTCCTCGGGGCGGGCGACGCGCTCGCGGGGCGGGTCGGGCAGCGGGTCGGAGACCTCGACCAGCAGCACACCGGCCGGGCCGGCGGGCCGGACCAGCCGGACGCCGATGGGGCCGGTGGCGTGCCGCAGCGCGTTGGTCACCAGCTCACTGACCAGAAGCGCCGCGATGTCGGCGAGGGCGTCGAGGTCCCAGTCCCGCAACTGGCCGCGGACGGCGGTGCGTGCGGTGCGGACGGCTCCGGGGTCCGCGGGAAAGGTCCACTCGGCGCAGTCGCCTTCGGTGTCGATCAAGCCGATCACATCCCGGGCCAGCCAGCTCACCCATGTCCGATTTCATGGGGTTAATGGGCACATACCCGATATCCAGGGCCCGGTACCGTCCCCGAGGACGCACTGTGGCACGAACGGCGTACACCGAGCCGGGCGCGCTCCGCCGTCCCGGCCTACGACGACTTCAGTGCGCCCCCGCGTCCAGGAGCGCGAGTGTCTCCCGTACGGCGGGCACGTCCTGGTCGAGCCAGTCGACGGTCCAGATGTCGGCGGGGGCGAGCCAGCGCAGTTCGTCGTGGTCTTCGAGGGGCTCGGGCTCCGCCGAGCCGGGGAGCAGCCGGGCCGTCCAGACCTGGAGGACGTACGGCGACTTCAGCGGCCACTGTCCCGGGACGCGCCGCACGGTCTCGGCGTCGACGCCGAGTTCCTCGCGCAACTCGCGCACCAGCGCGGTCTCGGGGCGCTCGCCGGGTTCGACCTTGCCGCCGGGGAGTTCCCAGCGCCCGGCCAGTTCGGGGGGTGCGCTGCGGCGCGCGGCGAGCAGTCGGCCGCCGTCGAACAGGGCGGCTCCGACCACCACGATCCGTGTCGTCATGCGCGGGAGCCTACGGGGCGCGAGGGCGCTGTCAGTTGCGGGTGGCGTCCTCGCTCTGCCCGATCCGCTCGACCCAGTAGAGCTGCCTGTGCCCGCGGTCGTCGAGGCTGTCCGCGATCTTCTGGGCCTCGGCGCGGGTCGCGTACCGCCCGACGCGGTAGCGATTGCCGTTGTCGTCCTGTCGTATCACGAGCCAGGGAAGAGTGATCGTGCCGTCGTTCATCGCCATCGCGCCCCTCCGCCTCCCGCTCGCGGTTCGTGCCGTGCCCCACCCCATAAGGAAACCGCAATCCGCATATGCCGGAGCCTACGCCTAACCTTCACGCAGCGAATACGGGTTTTCACAAAGAGGTACGCAACCAGCCAGGACGGAGGGGGCGCACGATGACGAACGCGCCGTTGGCGCACCTCGATACATCCGGTGAGAGGCACGCTACAGGCGCGGTGAACGACCTGCGAGAAAGACCGGAATCCAACGGCGCCCAGGACAGGGCGGATTGACCGGTTCCGGCGACAAATGCCGCAAGGGGTGGACTACTTCACACGCAGCGCACTACTCGGTGCGCTACTTGACCGGCAGGTGGTAGGCGATCCGGTAGCGGTCGGCCGGGACCACGACATCGGCCGTCTCCACCGGGCGCCCCGAGGCGTAGTACGTCCGTTGGATGACGAGGACCACATGCCCGGGGACTCCCCCCAGGGCGAGCAACTCCTCGGCGAGACCCGGCCGGGCGCCGACCTCCTCCGTGACGTTGTCCACGACGACGTCGATCGCGCGCATCCGCTCGACGACGCCCATGCCGCCCAGCGGCCCTTCCTCCGGGAGCATCACGGGCGTACGGCCGGTCACCGCGAGGGGCTCCCAGGACGTGGAGAGCATCATCGTCTCGCCCGCGTCCCGGAAGACGTACTTCGTGCACATCACGCGCTCACCGGGCTGGAGCGCGAGCCGCTCGGCGATGGTGCCGCCGGCCTCGGCCTGCTCGCTGCTGGACTCCCAGGTGCCGCGCGCCTCCCCCTCGGCCTGCTCCTGCCGGAACGGGGTCGCGCCGGTCGGCGGCCGGAACCCGGAGCGGGAGACGCGCCGCGGCACGGGACGCTCGCGCACGTACGTCCCCGATCCGGAGCGGCCCTCGACCAGGCCCTCGGCCATCAGCACCTTGCGCGCTTCGAGCGCGACCGTGTCGGAGACCCCGTACTCCTCGCGGATCCTGGCCTGCGAGGGCAGCCGGGTGTGCGGGGGCAGCTGGCCGTCGACGATCTTCTTGCGGAGATCACCCGCGACGCGCAGATACGCCGGCTGCTCACCGAATGTCACTGGCCGCTCCCATCAGGTTGTACAGACAGCAACAGCCTGGCAACCGTGGGTTGTGCCATGCAAGCAAAGGCCAGAGAATCACTCGATGTGATGACTTATGCCCGGTGTGGGCTTTACCCAGGCACTTTCTCCCCGCTATAGGAGCCGTCACACCTCCATGCCGCCGGCGTCTCCCCCGCCGTCCCCGCCACCGTCGTTCCGGTCGTACGACGGAGGGGTCGTGGCGAGCCCCAGAGCCTCGCGGGCGGTGACCGACTTCTGGGGGTCGATCAGGTCGGCGCCCTTGTCGTAGTGCGCGTAGAACTCGTCGGCGTCCGAGGCCTTGGCCGCCTTCGCCCACTCCTTCTGCGCCGCCCGCAGATCCTTGACCAGGGCCGCGACGGGCTTGGCGGAACCGCCGGGCCACTGGTGGCTGTTGAGCAGGTCGGCCTGCTGGGTCAGCGCGGTCGAGACCCGGCCCGCCCAGGCCTTGTGCCCCGGGAGGTCGTCCTCGACGTACTGCGCGTCGGGGGCCGAGTCCAGCGCCGAGTTGAGGACGTGGGCCGCCTTCAGGTACGCGACCTGGTCGGAGTCGAGGGTCGTGGCGTCGTTGCGCAGCGAACCGCCGGGCAGGCTCGCCTCCTCGTCCGTGTTGCCGAACACGCAGGTGATCTCGCGGTCGCCCAGGCTCCAGCTCTGCGAGGTCGGGGTGACGTAGTAGATGTCCACGTCGTCGGGCACGGCCCAGCCGTCCATGGCGTAGGCGTCCTGGAGGGCGTAGCACTTGTCGTCGGCGGTGGCGGTGACCTTCTTGTCCCCGGGGTACGAGCCGCTGCCCATTCGCACGACGGCGAACACCTCCCCGTCGTGCTCGCCGTCGCAGGACACCACGTCGAAGTCGTACGTCATGCCCTCCAGCGAACCGCTGGGCGCGTCGAAGCACTCGCCCTTCACAGGAGAGGCGCTGGGGTTGTTCCGCGCGCTGTCCTTGACGTCGTCCCAGAAGCCGGCCGCCGCGCCGGTCGCCCCGAGCACCCACACCATCAGCCCGAGCGCCGACAGCACCATGCCGGCCGCGGCCATGCTCCGCCCGCGCTCACCCCGCTTCTTGATCTGGTTCAGCGAGATCAGCCCGAGGACGACCCCGACCCCCGGTACGCAGCACAGGATGCCGAGCACGAGAGCGGCGACGGACATGCCGTTGAGGGGCGCGGGGTTGTTGTACGGGGTGTAGCCCTGGGACCAGGTCTGGTAGGGCTGCGGGCCGTAGGGACCCGGAGGGGTCTGCGTGCCTTGGGGGTACGGGGCGTAGGGGGTCTGCTGCGGTGTCCCGT
>NZ_JBXVPZ010000446.1:0-7871 GCF_057961495.1 Streptomyces sp. P5F9
GGCCCGGTCGACGGACCGGGCCCCCTCGAATTTGAAAACGTTACACATCCACCCCGATCTGTCACATTCCTAGAAGAACACCCCGCACCGCAGCAGCACGTTCGCGTACGGCCGTGCCTCGCCCGTCCGTACGATCAGCCGCGCGCCCGCCGACAGCTCCTTGAGCCGCTCGTGGGAGACGAGGTCCAGGTCGGGGAAGCGCGCGTCGAGCAGGGCCGTGGCCGCTCGATTGGCGCCGCGCACCTCGCTCGCCGCCGTCGCGCCCTCCACCACCAGCTCGGCCAGCAGCCCGTCCAGCACTTCCTCGAACGACGGCACCCCGGCACGGAACGCCAGGTCCACCACCCGGGGCCCCCGGGGGATCGGCATCCCGGCGTCGCACACCAGCACCCCGTCCCCGTGCCCCAACTCGGCCAGCGCGCCGGAGAGATGACGGTTGAGAATCCCTGCCTTCTTCACAGCGCGGCGACCTCGTCCGCCGTCGGGAAGGAGTCCTGGGCGCCCTTCTTGGTGACGGCCACCGCCCCGACCCTGGCCGCGTACTCCGCGGCCTCGGCCAGCGACAGCCCCGCACCCAGCTTCCAGGCCAGCGCCGCGGTGAACGCGTCGCCCGCGCCCGTCGTGTCCACGGCGTCCACCTTCACGGACGGCACCCGGGTGACCCCGTCCTTGGACGCCACCAGCGCGCCCTCCGCCCCCAGCGTCACGACCACCGAACGCGGCCCCTTCGCCAGCAGGATCCGCGCCCAGTCCTCGGGCCGCTCGCTCACACAAGCGTCCCCGAGGATCACCTTCGCCTCGTGCTCGTTGACGATCAACGGATCGCAGGCGGCGAGGACTTCGGCCGGGAGCGGCCGGGGCGGCGACGGGTTCAGCACGAAGCGGCTGCCGTCCGCGAGATTCCGTACGACCTCCACGACCGTCTCCAGCGGGATCTCCAGCTGTACGGAGACCACCCGGGCGGCCTGGAAGAGGCACCCGGCGGCCTGGACGTCCACGGGGAACAGCTTTCCGTTGGCGCCGGGCGACACCACGATGCTGTTGTCGCCGGACGGGTCGACCGTGATCAGCGCGACCCCGGTCGGCGCGCCGCCGACCAGGACGCCCACCGTGTCGACACCGGCGGCCCGCTGCGAGTCGAGCAGCAGCCGGCCGTGCGCGTCGTCGCCGACCCGGGCCAGCAGGACCGTACGGGCTCCCAGCCGGGCGGCGGCGACCGCCTGGTTGGCGCCCTTGCCGCCGGGGTGGACGGTCAGGTCGGAACCGAGGACCGTCTCGCCGGCGCCCGGCCGCCGCTCGACGCCGATCACGAGGTCGGCGTTGGCCGATCCCACGACCAGGAGGTCGTAGTCGTACATCAATTGACTCCCCACGGTGGTGACTTGGAGTGGTGGACCGGTCCTCGTCAGCCGGTGAACCCAGCCACATTCTCCTTGGTGACGACCTTGACCGGCACCTTGACCGTCGACTCGACCTTCTTGCCCTGAGCCGCGCGCAGCGCGTTGTCCACGGCAATCCTGCCGAGTTGGCTGGGCTGTTGCGCCACGGACGCGTACAGCGTGCCCTGCTTGACGGCGGTCAGGCCGTCCGGCGTGCCGTCGAAGCCGACGACCGAGACCGACGTGCCGGCCTTGGAGCCGAGCGCCTTGATCGCGCCGAGGGCCATCTCGTCGTTGGCGGCGATGACGCCCTGCACGTCGGGGTGGGCCTGGAGCAGGTTCGACATCACGTCGAGGCCCTTGGTGCGGTCGAAGTCGGCCGGCTGCTGGGCGACGACCTGGATGCCCGGGTAGGCCTTCAGCCCCTTGGCGAAGCCCTCCGCCCGCTCACGCGCCGCCGACGTGCCCGCCTGGCCCTGGAGGATGACGATCTTGCCGGTGCCGCCCAGCTTCTCGGCGACGGTCTTGGCGGCGAGTTCACCGCCTACGACGTTGTCGGAGGCGACGAGCGTGTCCACGGCCGCCTTGTTGACGCCCCGGTCGACGGCGATGACCGGGATCTTCGCCTTGTCGGCGGCCTTCACGGAGTTGCTCGCCGCGTCCGAGTCCACCGGGTTGACGATGATCGCGCCGTAGCTGGAACTGGTGAAGTTCTGGAGCTGGTTGGCCTGCTGGGAGGCGTCGTTCTGCGCGTCCGTGACGGTCAGGTCCAGGCCCAGCTTCTTCGCCTCGGCCTGCGCGCCCGACCGGATCTGCACGAAGAACGGGTTGTTGAGCGTGGAGAGCGACAGACCGAGCTTGGGCTTCGCAGACGTGGAGGAGTCGTTGTGCAGGAAGGAGGTCGCGCCGACGATCGCGATGGTGACGACAGCCGCGAGCGCGTACGTGGTCGCCTGCTTGCCCTTGCTGCCACCGCCACCGCCCGCACCGGAGGCGGGAGTTGCCCCCGCCTTGCGGCGCACGGTGTCCAGCAGGACCGCCAGCGCGATCACGACGCCGATGACGACCTGCTGCCAAAAGGCGGACACCGAAAGGAGGTTGAGGCCGTTGCGCAGCACCGCGAGGATCAGCGCGCCGATGAGCGTGCCGGACGCCTTGCCGGTGCCGCCCGCGAGGGAGGCGCCGCCGATGACGACCGCCGCGATCGCGTCCAGCTCGTAACCGTCGGCGGCCTGCGGCTGCGCGGAGGAGAGCCGGGAGGCGAGGACGATGCCCGCGGCGGCGGCGAAGACACCGGACAGGGCGTAGATCGCGAGCTTCTGCTTCGAGACCCGCAGCCCCGAGAGCCGCGCGGCCTCTTCGTTGCCGCCGATCGCGTACATCGAGCGGCCGATGTACGTCCGGCCGAGGATGAAGGCCGCGAGGAGCCCCATCACGATCATCACGAGGACCGGCACCGGCAGCCAGCCGCCGAGCGTGTCGCCAAGGTGGGAGACCGAGTCGGGGAAGGTGATCGGGGAGCCCTGCGAGATCACCAGTGACAGCCCGCGCGCCACGGACAGCATCGCCAACGTCGCGATGAACGGCGGGAGTTTGCCGTAGGCGATGAGGAAACCGTTGACGAGGCCGGCCGCGATACCCGTGGCGATCGCGAGGACGACGGCGAGGAAGACCGGGACACCGTGCTGCGTGGCGCTCCAGGCCAGCACGGTGGCCGAGAGGGCCGCCACCGAACCGACCGACAGGTCGATGCCCGCCGAGACGATCACGAAGGTGACGCCGAAGGCGAGGATGGCGGTCACGGCCGCCTGGACACCGACGTTGAGGAGGTTGTCGGTGGTGAGGAAGTCGCCGGAGAGCGCCGACATGGCGATGACGAGGACGATGAGCGCGGTCAACGCCCCGTTGTCCAGGAGCAGTCGGCGGATTCCCGAGGCGCCACTCGCGCCCGGCGTGCTCTTGAGCGTGTCAGTGGCCACGGTGGCCCTCCACAGCGGTAGTTGCTTGAGCGGTAGTCGCTTCGGTTGAAGTGCCGGGTGTGCTGACGGCGAGCGCCATCACGGAGTCCTGCGTGGCCTGTCCGGCGGAGAGTTCGCCCGCGATGCGCCCCTGGGCCATGACCAGCACCCGGTCGCTCATGCCGAGGACCTCGGGCAGATCGCTGGAGATCATGAGGACGGCGGCGCCATCGGCGGTGAGTTCATTGACGAGCTGATAGATCTCGACCTTGGCGCCGACGTCGATGCCGCGCGTCGGCTCGTCGAGGATCAGCACCTTGGTGTCGGCGAGCAGCCACTTGCCGATGACGACCTTCTGCTGGTTGCCGCCGGACAACGTCCGTACCTGCTGGCCGAGTCCGGCCATCCGTACGCCCAGCTGCTTCGCGATCCGCGCGGCGGCCTCGCGCTGCCCCTTGAGGTCGACGAGACCGCCGTGGGTCGCGGCCCGCATGGTGACGAGACCGAGGTTCTCCTGCACGGACTGATCGAGCACGAGCCCCTGGCCCTTGCGGTCCTCGGGCACGAGCCCGATCCCGGCAGCCATGGCCGCGTTGACGTCATGCTTGGGGACGAGCCCACCGGAGACGGTGACGGCCCCCTGGTCGTACGGGTCGGCCCCGAAGACAGCCCGTACGACTTCGGTACGACCGGCCCCGACGAGCCCGGCGATGCCGACGACCTCACCGGCCCGCACCTCGAAGCTGATGTCGTGGAAGGCCCCGTCCCGGGTGAGCCCCTCGACGGAGAGCAACGCGGCGCCGGCGTCGGCCCGTTCACGCGGATACTGCTGCTCGATCGACCGCCCGACCATGAGCCGTACAAGCTCGTCTTCAGGGGTGGAGGCAGGCACCGCCCCCACGCTCTTCCCGTCCCGAATGACGGTGACCCGGTCCCCGAGGGCGGCGATCTCCTCCAGGTGATGGGTGATGAAGACGATCCCGACGCCGTCCGCGCGCAGTTGACGCACGATCGCGAACAGCTTCTCGACCTCTTCCGAGGTGAGCACGGCGGTCGGCTCGTCCATGATCAGCACGCGCGCGTTCAGGCTGAGCGCCTTCGCGATCTCGACCATCTGGAGCCGCGCGATACCGAGTTCACGGACACGCGCGCGGGGAGACACATTTACGCCGACCCGCTCCAGCAGAACGGCGGCGTCGGCCTCCATCCGCTTCCGGTCGATCATCCCGAGCCGACGCGGCTGCCGCCCCAGAAAAATGTTCTCGGCGACCGTCAGATCGGGAACGAGGTTGAACTCCTGGTAGATGGTGGCGATCCCGAGCCGCGCGGAGTCCTGCGCACTGTGGATGCGCACCTCCTCGCCGACGGCCAGGATGCGGCCGCCGTCGGGGCGGTAGGCGCCGGAGAGCATCTTGATGAGGGTGCTCTTGCCCGCGCCGTTCTCACCGAGCAGCACATGGACCTCACCCCGGCGCAGATCGAAGTCGACGCCGTCCAGCGCGACGACACCGGGGAAGGTCTTGCGGATGCCCTCGATGCGCAGCAACTCGTCCTGGTTGCTCACGACTGGCTCCTTCGAACAGGTTGAACCGGGGTGGTTCCAACAGGGGGTTGCGCGGAGTCCGGCTCACCGCACGAGCGGCGCACGACGAGCCGGGCAGGGAGGGTGACGGACTGCGGAACCCGCCCCTCGATCCGGTCGACGAGCGCGCGAACGGCGGCCCGCCCGAGGTCACCGGTCGGCTGAGCGATCGCGGTGATCGGCGGATCGGTGTGCACGAACCACCGGATGTCGTCGAACGCGGCCAGCGCGAGATCCTCCGGAACCCGCAGCCCACGCGCGCGTACGGCGTCCAGGGCACCCAGGGCCATCAGGTTGTCGGCGGCGAACACGACCTCGGGCGGCTCGGCCAGATCGAGAAACCCCTCGGTCACCCGCCGCCCGCTCTCGGCCTGGAAGTCGCCCTGCCCGATGTAGGCGTCGGGGAGGGGAATCCCGTACTCGGCCAGCGCGTCCCGGAAGGCGGCGACGCGCTCACTGCCGGTGGTGGTGGCAGCGGGGCCGCCGATGATGGCGAGCCTGCGATGCCCGAGCCCGTGCAGGTGCGCGACGAGATCCCGGATCGCGGCCCGCCCGTCGGCCCGCACGACGGGCACGTCGAGCCCCGGGATCCACCGGTCCACGAACACCATGGGGGTCCCGGCTCGTGCGGCGTCCAACATGCCCGGGGAGCCGCCGTCGGTGGGGGACACGAGCAGTCCGTCGATACGACGGTCCAGCAGCGTCCGCACGTGGTGGTCCTGAAGCTCGGGCCGCTCGTCGGCGTTGCCGATGATCACGCTGTACCCGAGGGCGCGGGCCTCCTCCTCCACGGAACGGGCGAGCTCGGTGAAGTAAGGGTTCAGCACGTCGCTGATGACCAGCCCGAGGGTGCGGGTCTGATCGGTGCGCAGCGAACGGGCGACGGCGTTCGGGCGATAACCCAGCGCCTCTACGGCGGCCAGCACACGCGTGCGTGCGTCGTCACTGACCGACGGATGGTCATTCAGCACCCGCGACACCGTGGCCACGGAAACCCCGGCCCCGGCGGCGACGTCCTTGATGCTCGCCATCGCCGTTCCACCTCCTCGTGGAATCGATTACATGGAGGATTGGAATCGATTACATGCGAGTTAACAAGGGGACGTGATCGGATTGTGATGAACGGCGTGGCGCGCTGGCTCGCATGGCGGGTGTTCCCGGTTGGCGCCGCGTGGGGAACCTCGACGCCAGGAGGGGGTGCGGCCCGAGAAAGCGTGACACTTGGCGCTGGAGTGTCACACTTTCGCGGGGAAGGTTCCGGCGGGGGAGGGCTGGGGTCGCACGGCTCAAGTTCGAAGACCCCGGCGGTCATCTCAAGCCGCGGCGAGCTCGCACCACACGAGTTTCCCCGGATTGCCGTTCCGGGACAGTGGCTGCCAGCCCCACTGATCGGCACAGGCCCGCACCAGTGCGAGGCCGCGGCCGTCCTCCGCGTCGCCGAGTTCCTCCAACCGCCTTGGCGGCTGCGGCGGTTCGGGATCGGCGTCCCAGGCTCCGAGCCGGAGTACCCCCGCCGACCAACCCACCCGCAGGGCGGCGGGCCCCTTCGCGTGCTGTACGGCGTTGGCGACCAACTCTGTCGCGAGAAGCTCGGCGGTGCCGGCCAGCCGGATCAGTCCGTGCACCGTGAGGATCAGCCGGAGGGTGCGGCGGCTGACGGTGACGGCGCGCAGGTCGTTCGGGATGTAGAGGCAGTACTCCCAGGGTGCGGGTGGGTTTTCAGGCATGCGTCAACTCCGGTTCAGTGGTGGGGATTTCGGAGGACTGCGGGGTGTCGCGGGCGGTGGCAGTGCCACAGCCGTCGTGGCAGGACGGAGTGGTGCGCTTCCGGTGTCCCGGGATTGCCGCAGCGTGTGCGTCGCGTCACCGACGGTAGACCTAGCATTTTAAGTTTCGCAAGCCGGTCGCGTAATCTGACCCTCGAACGAGTCGCGCCCGCAGGCGCGTTGGGAGGGGTAGTCGTGGCACTGAGGCGCGAGCCAACGGCACGTCAGATGCGTCTGGCGATCGAGTTGCGCAGGCTTCGCGACGCGGCAGGTCTCGCGGCCCGCGAGGGGGCGGCACTGCTCGGAGTGAGCTCCGCGCAGATCAGTCAGATCGAGGCGGGCCTCGCCGGCGTGAGCGAAAAGCGGCTGCGCCGCCTGGCGGCCAACTATGCAGCCACGGATGAGGAGTTCATTGACGCCCTCGTTGTCATGGCGACCGACCGGACTCGCGGCTGGTGGGAGGAGTACCGAGGTTCGCTGCCTACACCGTTCCTCGACCTCGCCGAGTTGGAACATCACGCCTGCTACCGACAGGACGTGGACTTCCTGCACATCCCGGGACTTCTGCAGACCGAGGACTACGCCCGCGCCCTCTTCTCCTACGTGAACCCGGAGTTCCCAAGGAGTGACGTGGAGAGCTGGGTGGAACACCGGATGAAGCGCAGGATCATCATCGAGCGCCCCGATCCGATCCCGTACGAGACGTTGATCCACGAGGCGGCCCTGCGTATCCGGGTCGGCGACCAGATCGCTGCGCGGGCTCAACTCATCCGTGTCCTGGAACTCTCCGAAGCCGATCACGTCATCGTGCGCGTCATCCCCTTCGATCTGAACGGTTTCGGCGGCGCCGGAAGTGCCATGGTGTACGCGGGCGGCGCCGTCCCACAGTTGGACACCGTGGTACGCGACGGCCCCAACGGCCCCGTTTTCATTGACTCCGAGGCTCAGCTCAACCGCTATCGAACCCTCTTTCGTAGGGTGGAGGCGGTGTCACTTGAACCTGAGCGTTCGCGTGACTTCATCCACAGGCTGGCGAAGGAGTTGTGACCGCATGATCACCCCTGGCAATTGGCGGAAGTCATCGTTCTCCGGGGGCGGCCAGGGCGACGCCTGCGTGGAGGTCGCCCACCGCCACCCGCACATAGCCATCAGGGACTCCAAGGCCCCGGCCCACGCCACCCTCACC
>NZ_JBXVPZ010000447.1:0-7860 GCF_057961495.1 Streptomyces sp. P5F9
GGGTGGGGCCCTGCACCGGGAGTTCGTCATGCAGGCCGAGGCCGCCGGCCGCACCGAGGGCGTGCTGGAGTGCTGGGCGTCCAACGCCCGTGCGCAGGGCTTCTACGCCCGAAACGGCTGGCGGCCGGATGGAGCGCGCCGTCCGGGACCGCTGGACCAGGACTACGTCCGGCTGCGACTGAGGCTCGTATCGCACAGTTCCTGAACGGCAGCCAACTGCCAACTGCCGACTGCCGGGACGCTCGGGGACGTCGGACCCACGGCCCGCCCGGAGCGGGCGAACTTCCCGGATCGTCCGGCCGGTCGTGGAGGACCCCATCTCCTAGAGCACGCTCAACGCCTCAGGGGTGAGCCCGGTCCGCAGATGAACCAGCGTCACCGGGAACCGGTCGGTGAAGGCCGGTTCGGCAGCCGGCCTGGTCCTCTGCACACCCCGCGCTCACCGACCAAGGTCGATCGCAGGTCGGCTCGTTAGGCTCGGAGGCATGACGACACCCCTTGCCGGCAGTGCGTTCGACTCGCTCCGCCTGGACGCCGTGCGCGACCAGGAGGCGCTGCGCCAGGTCTACGAACTCCCGCGTGACACGGCCATGCGGAAGCAGATGACCGAACTCACCGAGCAGACCCGGAAGTTGATCGGCTGCTCATCGCTGGTCCTGGTCGCCAGCACGGACGCCGAGGGCAACTGTGACGTCTCCCCGCGCGGCGGCCCCGCCGGTTTCGTGGCCGTCCTGGACGCCCGGACGGTGGCGATACCAGACGCGACCGGCAACAAGCGTCTGGACACCCTGCAGAACGTCATCGCCACCGGACGGGCAGGGCTGCTGTTCGTCATCCCGGGACGCACCACAACACTCAGAGTGAACGGCCGCGCCTGCATCTCCACCCACCCGGAACTGCTGTCACAGCTGACCGCCGTGGGCAAACCGCCGGCCAGTGCGCTGGTCCTTGGAATCGAGGAGGTCTACCCGCACTGCCCCAAGGCCCTCCTGCGCAGCGCGGCCTGGAAACCCGAGCAGTGGCTGCCGCCGGACGCCCAGCCGACCTCCGCCGAGGTGACCCTGGCCCAACTCCGGATGCCGGACCTGACGATCGCCGACATCGAGCAGGCGGAGGCGGACTCGCTGAAGTACCGGTACGAGTAACGGTCCGACCTGCGCTTGCCGAACCACCGGCCCGCCGAATCCCCCGGCCGGCCCGCCCCCGGTTCCATCGCGGCGTGGCCCGTAAAACGTCGTCGTACCCGACGACATGGCCCACCCGATCGCGACGCCGCGACCGCGCGCCGCCCCGACCGCCGGTACCGCACTGTCCAGTACCACCACGACCGGGGCGATCGCGCATCTACGACTGCTGCCGGCCCGTCGGTCGGCAGCTCGCCCTCACTTCAGGTGCCGCCCGAAGAACCGGTCCCCGTCCTCCCGCTCGAACCACGGGGTACCGGTGTGCCCGCCCAGATTCGCGTGCAGGGTCTTCTCCTTGGTGCCGAAGGCGTCGAACAGGTCCAGGGCCCGCTGCCGGGGGTTCCCCTCGTCGTCCCACTGCAGCAGGAACAGCAGCGGAACGGTGACCTGCCGGGCCTCCTCGCGCTGGGCGCGGGGGACGTACCCCCCGGCGAAGAAGCCGGCGGCCGCGATGCGCGGCTCGACCGCCGCCAGTCGAATGCCGAGGGCGGTCCATCCCGCGTACCCGACCGGGCCGCTGATCTCGGGCAGTGTGAGGAGGGCGTCCAGGGTGGTCCGCCATTCCGGGACCGCCTCTTCGACCAGCGGGCCGACGAGGGACTCGAAGATCTCGTCGACCGGCTCGCCGGCCCGCATCGCCCGGCGGAGCTCGGCGCGGGCCTGTTCGCCGGCGACGGAACGGGGCCGGTCACCGCACCCGGCGGCGTCGATGGTGGCCACCGCGTACCCGGACGCCGCGGACAGCCGGGCCCTGGCCACCAGCCGGGGTTCCGCCTTGGGCAGGCCGTTGTTGTGGGCCATCAGGATCAGCGGGGCCGGTGCGACGGATTCAGGGGTCCACACGGTGCCGGGGATCTCGCCGAGGGTGAATTCGCGTTCGAGGACGCCGTCGTCGAGGCGGCGCTCGGAAGTGACATGCATGGTCGTGCCTTTCGGGAGGGCAGCTTTACGGCGCTCCCGGACGACCTATCGCCCGACCGTGACCCCGGAGGAGAGCACCCACGTCGATTCTGCGTTCACGGGTACCACCTCCTCGTTCTCTCGCACGGCCTCCGCGAAAGTAGCAGTGGTCTCAGTGATCCGCCAACGGGTTTTCACGAAGGCTCCCGAGCCGGACACCGCCTCACCGGACCAGATGCCGCCCCACCACCGGATACCGGCCCACCCCATACGATCCGGTCCTACTCCTCATCACCAGCCGCCGTCAGCTCGACCTCCGTCACGCCGTCGTTCTGGAACAGCTCGGACGTCAACTGCCCGGCGTCGGCCGCGCCTTCCAGCCGCAGCAGCACCCGCGCGGCCGGATCAGTCCGCTCGGGCAACCGGTCGACCTTGACCTCCTGGATGCGGAAACCCCTCCGCGTGCATGTCTCCATCAGCTGCGGCAGCAGCGCCGTGCCGGTCCGGTAGGTCAGCCGTACCTCGAACGACCCCGCCTCGGCGCCGGGCGTCATGCGCGCGAACAGCAACGGATATCCGCGTACGACGAGGAAGTGCACCGCGGTCGTGGCCAGCGCGAGGATCGGCAGGCCCCCGCCGCAGGCCATGCCGACCGCGCAGGTGAGCCAGATGGTGGCGGCGGTCGTCAGCCCGCGTACCGCGTCCCGGCGTACGAAGATCAGGCCGCCGCCGATGAACCCGATCCCGGAGACGATCTGGGCCGCCACGCGGGACGGGTCGAAGGAGACGTTGTCCAGGCCGAGGACGTTCGTGAAGCCGTGCTGGGAGACCTCCATCATCAGCGCGCTGGCGATGCCGACCAGGGTGTGCGTGCGCAGCCCGGCGCTCTTCTGCTGGGCCGCCCGTTCCCAGCCGATCAGGGTCGACAGCAGCAACGCCAGTCCCAGCTCGGCGAGTTGGCGCAGTCCCTGCCCATTGCTCACGTCCCACAACGGGACCGTCAGTCCGGCCACCCCGCACCTCCCTTCCCTTCCGGCTCCGTGCCCCGACAGAGCCCCTACCCGGATGGACGGGACCATGCCCACCCGACAACTTCCACCTCCGACAACTTCACCCTCCTTGACAATTTTTTTTGTCGGTTGGATCCTGGAGCGACCAGCACACGTACCCGCACGCACACCGACCACCCGAGGACCCACGATGCGCACCCTGATCAGCACCGCCTTCATCTCGCTCGACGGCGTCATGGAGGCCCCGGGCGGCGAACCCGGCTACCGCAACTCCGGATGGACCTTCAAGGAGGTGGAGTTCCTGTCCGAGTCGTTCGACATCAAGGGGCGGGAGCAGCTGGAGTCCACCGCGATGCTGATGGGCCGGGCCAGCTACGAGGCGTTCAGTCCGGTGTGGCCGGACATGGACGAGTTCGCGCACTACAAGACCCTGCCGAAGTACGTCGTCTCCAGCACCCTCACCGACGACAAGCTCGCGTCGAACTGGGGCGAGACCACGATCCTGCGCGACCTCGACGAGGTCGCCGCCCTGAAGGAGACCGAGGGCGGCCCGATCATCGTGCACGGCAGCGCCGCCCTCAACCACGGCCTCGCGGACGCCGGCCTGGTCGACCGCTACCACCTGCTCGTCTTCCCGCTGCTGCTCGGCGCCGGAAAGCGCCTGTTCCCCGCCACCGACAAGGACACCCAGAAGCTGAAGCTCGTCGAGCACGCTGTGTACGCCAACGGTCTGCAGCTGAACGTCTTCGACGTCGTGCGCTGACCACGTCTCGGCCAGAGCGCATCTCAACAGGTGTAGACCCTTGACTCCGATTCAACACAACTCCACACTGTCGCCCAAACCTCCACGGACAGTCAGGACGGCGCCCACCCGCTCCTGAGAGCGCTCTCCGGGGCTGTCCTCACCCCCCTCTGGAGAAGGACGACACCGTGCGAAGAGCCTTGAGATGCCTTCTGCCCTTATGGGTCATGGCCCTGGTCGCCGCCCTCTGTTCGGTCGGTGCACCACCGGCCCGGGCGGCAGCCGCGGCCACCTCGATCACCGTGGACGGCGGTCAGAGCGGCCGGACGTTCGACGGGATCGGCGCGATCAGCGGCGGCGGGGGCAACTCCCGGCTGCTGCGCGACTATCCGGCCGCCCAGCAGGCGCAGATCCTGGACTACCTGTTCAAGCCGGGCTACGGCGCGAACCTCCAGTTGCTCAAACTGGAGATCGGCGGAGACGCCAACTCCACCGACGGCTCGGAACCGTCCATCGAGCACACCAAGGGACAGATCAACTGCGACGCCGGCTACGAGTTCTGGCTCGCCGAGCAGGCCAAGGCCCGCAACCCGGACATCAAGTTGTACGGTCTGGCCTGGGCCGCCCCCGGCTGGATCAGCGGTGGATTCTGGTCCACCGGCACCATCAACTACCTGATCTCCTGGCTGGGTTGTGCCAAGCAGCACGGTCTGCCGATCAGTTACCTCGGCGGCTGGAACGAACGGGGCCACGACGTCAACTGGTACATCCAGTTGCGCTCGGCGCTCGACAGTGCCGGATACGGCGGCGTGCAGATCGTCGGCGACGACTCGGGCTGGAGCGTCGCGGACGACATGGCGAGCAACGCCGCGTTCAACGACGCCGTGTCGGTCATCGGCGCCCACTACCCCTGCGCGGGCGGTGACGGCGGCAGCGCGAACACCTGCTCCAGCACCACCACCGCGAAGAACAACGGCAAGCCGCTGTGGGCGTCGGAGAACGGCTCACTGGACATGGACGCCGGAGCCCCCGCGCTGATCCGCTCCATCGTGCGCGGCTACGTCGACGCACGCATGACCGCCTACCTCAACTGGCCGTTGGTCGCGGCCATTTACCCCAACCTGCCCTACGGCACGGTCGGCCTGGCCACCGCGAACTCGCCGTGGTCCGGGAACTACTCGATCGGCGAGAACACCTGGGCGACCGCACAGGTCACCCAATTCGCCCAGCCCGGCTGGAAGTTCATCGATTCCGCGTCGGGCTACCTCGGCGGTTCCGAGTCCAACGGCACCTACGCGACGCTGAAGTCGCCGAACGGCTCCGACTACTCCACGGTGCTGGAGACCACCACCGCCACGGCGGCACAGACGGTCGACGTCCAGGTGCGGGGCGGTCTTTCGACCGGTGCGGTGCACGTGTGGGCGACTCGGGTCAACAGCCCCAGCCCGTCGACCGACTTCACGCACACGCAGGACATCACCCCGGCCTCCGGCTCGTACGCGCTGACGCTTCAGCCGGGTTGGATCTACACGGTCACCACAACCACCGGCCAGGGCAAGGGCACCGCCACCGCGCCGGCCGCGCACGCCCTCGCGCTGCCGTACGGCGACACGTTCGACAACGATGTCTCCGGCACCGAGGCGACGTATCTGTCCGACATGCAGGGCTCGTTCGAGGCGCGCCCGTGCGCGGACGGCCGTAGCGGACAGTGTGTGCAGCAGGTGGCGCCGGTCAAGCCGATCGAGTGGCAGGACGACTCCGACGCCTTCTCGCTGCTCGGCGATCCGACGTGGACCGACTACACCGTCAAGGCCGATGTGAACCTCCAACAGGCCGGTACGGTCGAGCTGTTGGGCCGGGCCAACACCCAGAACCGCCCGCAGAGTCACCAGGCCGCCTACCTGCTCCGGGTGAGCGACACGGGTGGCTGGTCCATCGTCAAGAGTTCGGCGGCGGGCACCCTGACCACGCTGGCCTCCGGAACCCGGGCGGCGCTCGGCACGCACGCGTGGCACACGCTCGCCCTCGGCTTCTCGGGCGACCAGATCACCGCCACCGCCGACGGCGTCAACCTCGGTACCACCAACGACAGTTCGTACTCCGCGGGCCAGATCGGCATCGGCGTGGTGGGCTACCAGACCGACCAGTTCGACAACCTGTCCGTCACCGCCAACCCGCCGGGCAACCACGGCGGCATCCTCAAGGGCCGCCAGTCCGGCCTGTGCGCGGACGTCCCCGGCGCGAGCCGGACCAACGGCACCCAACTCGCCCTCTGGGACTGCAACGGCGCCGCCAACCAGTCCTGGACCCTGACACCCGCCGGCCAACTCACCGTCTACAGCGGCGCGAAGTGCCTGGACGCCAAGGGCAGCGGCACGACCGACGGCACCCCGGTGCAGATCTACGACTGCAACAACTCCGCGGCCCAGAAGTGGACCGTGAACAGCGACGGCACGGTGGTCGACCCCAACTCCGGCAAGTGCCTGGACGCCACGGCCGGAGCCACCACCCCGGGCACCCTGCTGGAGCTCTGGACCTGCACCGGCGGCACCAACCAGAGCTGGCTGCGCGGCGCGGTCGCGGCACCCCTCAAGGGCCAGGAGTCCGGCCGCTGCGTCGACGTCCCCGGCGCGAACCAGACCAACGGCACCCAGCCCGCCCTCTGGGACTGCAACGGCGGCACGAACCAGACCTGGACGTCCACGACCACCAACCAGCTGACCGTCTACGACTCCAAGTGCCTTGAGGTCACGGGCGGCGCCACCGCCGACGGCAGCCCGGTGGAGATCTGGGACTGCGGCAGTTCCGCGGCCCAGCAGTGGCGGGTGCGTTCCGACGGCAGTGTCGTCGACGTGGACTCCGGCAAGTGCCTGGACGCGGTCGGCCACGGCACGGCCGACAGCACGGCACTGGAGATATGGACCTGCACGGGCGGCGCCAACCAGATCTGGCGCCGGTCCTAGCCAGCTCGGGCCTCCGCCGGGTGGTGGACAAGTACCGCCTCTGCTGCCCGCGACCCGGCGGGACCCTCGCCACACACGTTCCGAGCTGGCACCGAACAGATCCGCTGAGTAGCCTCCGATCCATGCGGATCTCTGTTTCCTCGGACATGGACGAACCCGTGGCGCGTTCCCTCGTCGCGGAGTTGCGCGACCGGGGCCACGAGGTGGCCACGCACGGGGCGTTGCGTCCCGGGGACGACCCGCAGTGGGCGGTCTGCTCGGAGGCGGCGGCCCGCGAGGTCGCCACCGGGGCGTCGGACCAGGCGGTCGTGTGCTGCTGGACCGGCACGGGCGCGTCGATCGCCGCGAACAAGGTACCGGGCGTACGGGCGGCCCTGTGCACGGACGCGTACACGGCTGACGGCGCCCGCCGCTGGAACGACGCCAACGTCCTGGCCCTCAGCCTGCGACTGACCTCCGAGCCGCTGCTCAAGGAAATCCTCGACGCCTGGTTCGCCGCGGCGGCGAGCGAGGACGCCGACGACCGGGAGAACGTGTCCCGCATCGGGCGACTCGACCTGAACAGGCCTGCTCCGTAGGCGAGTTCGAGCGAGCGGGGTTCACCTCTCGCCACGCGAAAACCTCATGCGTGAACCTGTGCCACCCCCATACGATCCCCTCGCCGCCCGTACACCAGTGCGTATCCAGGCACCGTGACACGGGCACCCAAACGGGAGGAATCCTCGCGCTCGCGGAGTGCCCCACGAACGTCACCGGGCCGAGCGCCGGTTCACGGCAGATGTCCAGCACGTCATCGGTGAAGCCGTCCAGCGTGGAATAGCGCTCGCGGCTCCAGGCGGACAGGCCGGAGCGTCCGGCGCCCACACGGTCGAAGAGCACCACGGTGAAGTCGCGTTCCGGGAGCGGTACCACCAAACGCCACATGTGCTGGTCGCACCCGGAACCGTGCGGCGGCATCACGACCGGCCCGCCGGCCCGGCACCGTCACATGATCCCTGCGCCGCATACGCATTGCGGCACATCCTCACAGACCGCTTCCGTCTCCGCCCACCACGCCCACC
>NZ_JBXVPZ010000448.1:0-7859 GCF_057961495.1 Streptomyces sp. P5F9
CCGCCGCCGGTCGCTTCGGCGAGGCGGGCGTACTCGCCCGTGAAGTCGCCCCACGGCTGGTCGCTGGCGAAGAGCACCCGGTCGTGGCCAGTGCCGCGGCGCTCGATCTCCTGGGCCAGCCAGCGGGGAGTGAAGCCGATGGCCCAGGAGAGGTCGGTGTAGACGTGCTTGCCGGTGGTGATCCAGTCGAAGAACCGGGAACCGGCGAGCTTGATGTGGCCGCTCATCCCGCCGCCGAAGTGCACGAGATGGACGGGGACTTGGTCGGCGTACCAGTCGACCAGGTGGCCGACCTCGTCGATGTCGGAGGCGGCACCGGGGGAGGTGTGGACGTGCACCACCAGCCCGTGCCGGGCCGCCTCGGCGAAGATACGGTCCAGATGGGGGCGGCAGGCGGGGTCGGTGGGACGGCCGCCGAGCAGGAAGCTCAGCTTGAGCGCCTTCACGCCCCGCTCGCCCGCCAACTCCAGTGCCTGGGCTGTGCGTTGTTGGTCCTCGGGGCGCGGGGAGACCCACAGCCCTGCTCGGATGCGGTCGTCGGTCTGGGCGGCCTCGATCGCCAACTCGTTGAAGGAGAAGGCGATCGCGGGGTCCGGGACGCCGTAGTTCGGGATGACCAGGGCGCGTTCGGTGCCCTCCGCGTCCAGGTCGGCGATCAGCTGCTTCACGGTGGCGCGGGCGTTGGTGTCGGGGTTGACCGGCGGGCCGCCGTAGAAGGGGTAGGCGGGCAGGACGCCGATGTGGCGGTGTGCGTCGTAGACCATGTGTCGTCCCGTTCCTCTTCCTCTCCTCTTCCTCTCCTCTTCCTCCGCCTCAGCCGATCGGGAGGGCGGAGGCGAGGTCGGTGGGGGCGCCGGTGAGGGTGCCGCAGACGTCGGCCAGGCGGCGTGACGCCTCGATGTGGTTCGCCAGGAACTCCGCGTCCCTGCCCACCGCTTCGAAGCGTCCCGAACCCCAGGAGTGCTGCCAGGGCAGGCCGAGGAAGTACAGGCCGGGGACGCTGGTGGCGCCGCGCCAGTGCATCGGGTAGCCGCGGCCGTCGAAGACCGGTGCCTCTATCCAGCGGTGGTCGCGGCGGAACCCGGTCGACCAGACGACGGACGTGATGCCGGCCTGGGCAAGGTCGAGTTCGCGCGGCTGGTCGTCCGGCTCCCACACGGGTACGTAGCGGGGCTCCTCCGGTGCCGCGATGCCCTGGGCGGTGATGTGGGCGTCGATGGCGTCCTTGATGCCCTCCGCCACGGCGTCCGCGTGATCGAGGTTCACCTTGAGGTCGTCGGCGAACTCCAGTGCCGTACCGCCGACTTCGGTCAGCCGCCCGTACAGCCGCATGCCGTCGCGGGCGAAGGCGCGCAGGTCGATGTCGCGGCCTCCGTCGCGCCCGGTGACGTAGTGGTTGACGCGCATCCGGACCGCGCCGGCGTCGTCGAAGTCGTCGATGCTCTTCGCGTAGTGGCCCATCTCGTCGAGCCACGCCACACAGTCACGGCCGCGGTAGAAGCGGGCGACGCGTGGCGCACTGCCGACGGCCAGATGGACCTGGCGTCCGGCGAGGTGCAGGTCCTCGGCTATCTGGCAGCCGGACTGGCCGGTGCCGACCACCAGGACGGCGCCCGGGGGGAGTTGGGCCGCGTTGCGGTAGCGGGAGGAGTGGACCTGGGTGACGGAGTCGGGCAGCCGCTGGGCCATCGGCGGGAGGGAGGGGGTGTGGTACGGGCCGGTCGCTATGACGACTTGGCCGGCGCTGAAGTCCCCTTCCGTCGTGGCGAGTTCGAAGACTCCGCTCGGGGAGCGGCGCAGCCGGGTGACCGTCACGCCCTCGACGAGCGGTGGGCGGAAGTGGGCGACGTAGGCCTCCAGGTACCGCACGATGTCGTCGCGGACCATGAAACCGTCGGGGTCGTCGCCCTGGTAGGGGTAACCGGGCAGCCTGCACTGCCAGTTGGGGGTCACCAGACAGAAGGAGTCCCAGCGGCGCTCGCGCCACTCGTGTCCGACCCGGTGGGCCTCGATCACCACGTGGTCGATGCCGCGTTCACGCAGCTCGTGGCTGACGGAGAGTCCCGCCTGGCCGCCGCCCACCACGGCCACCGAGTAGTGCGCGCCGGCCAGCCGTGTCGCCGGGCTCATCGGAGGCTCCCGTCGGCTCCGGTGAGGGCCTCGACCGTGACCTTGGCGCCGTCGATGTCGCCGTACGCGGCGGCCGTCCGCTCTATCCGCGCGAGTTGGCCGGAGGCGCCGGTGCAGTAGAAGCCGAACTTCTCCCGTACACGCTCCCCGGCGATACCGAGTGCTGTACGGCTGCGCTCGACGAATTCGGTGAGCTCGTATTCGGCGCCCGGGGTGAAGTAGTCCTCGACTACCGTGGAGGGTGAATAGCAGCGCTGGGTCAGTCCGTCGGGCCAGCGCACATCGAAATACATCTCGGGCATGACATCCTCCATGCCGCGCGCCGAGGTCTTGCCACCTCGCCGCTCTCCATGGCGACCAACTTCAGCCCTGCGGATTTCCGAACGAAGTCATCGGGAACAAAGGGGAGTTGCGAAAACCTCACCGCGACTCGGGGGCGGTGTCAGCTATTTGTCACCGCCCGTCGACGTTTCGGCGGACGGCCAATGGGCGAGCGAGATCATCCCCATCACCCGGCGTATCAGGTAGAAGGCCAGCGGCAGTTCGACGAACAGTGCCAACGCCACCGACCACCAGATCTCCGACGTGCCGAAGGCGAGGGACACGTCGAACCACGCGTCGCAGATCAGCAGGACCGACGTGGAGAGCGCAGCCAGGACGACGGCGCGGTTCCGCCGCCAGCCGAGCAGCGCGGTGGACGCCATCGCGACCACGAGCAGGACGTCGAAGCCGACCCAGGTCAGGCGCCACTGATGAACCTCGTACCCGGACGGCAGTGTCACCGCCAGCAGGACCGTCCACGGGATCAGTCCCACGGCGCAGACGGTCAGCAGCTCCAGGGTGTGGCGCCGGTGCCGGCGTACCCGCTCCAGCACGTCGGGCGTCGGAGAGGGGGCCTCGACCCGGTTGCGGGTGTCGGCGTTCATCGCGTCGCTCACCTCGACTGCTCCGTTCTCAGACGTCCGGTGGTGATCCAGTACTACTTCCAAGCCAACGCCCCCTTCGGCGCCGTTTCTTCCCGAGGCGGCGGGTGCGGATTCCACGCTTCCGGATCCCGTCAAAACGGATGGATCGCTCCGATAGCGGAGAATCTGGGCGGCGGGCTAAACTCGCGCAACCTACGACCCGGGGAGGGTCCGGTATGCGACGGTGGGCCGAATTCGTTCTGCGGCATCGCAAAGCGGTGGTGGCGTTCTGGGGCCTGGTTCTGGTCGCCGGCATCCTGCTGGCCGGTCGTACGACGGACCGGCTGACGATCGACTTCTCGCTGCCCGGCCAGCCCGGCACCGTGACCGCGCACAAGATCGAGGCAGCCTTCGGCAGCGGCGGCGACACCAACCCCTATCTGGTCGCGGTCACCCTTCCGGCCGGGCAGACGATCACCGGTCACGAGACGGACGTCGCGAAGGTGTTCACGGCCACAGGCACGGCGGTACCGGGCCTGCGCGTGATCGACGAGGCGAACACCGGGGACAAGGCCTTCCGGACGAAGGACGACCGCACCGCCTACGCGCTGGTGTTCTACCGGTTCAACCCGTCACCCAGCCAGAAGGCGCTGACCGATCCGATCCACGCGGCGGCCGAGAAGGCCAGTCCGGCGGGCGCGGTGATCGGGGTGACCGGCGAGGACCCGCTGGCCTCCGGCGGCGACAACGGTGGTGGACCCGGGGTGCTCGGCGAGACGCTCCTCGGCGCCGTCGGCGCACTCGCCGTCCTCGCCTTCGTGTTCGCCTCCTTCCTCGCCCTGCTGCCGCTGCTCGTGGCCGCGGTGTCGATCCTCGCGACCTTCGTGATGCTGCTGCCGCTCACCTATGCCACCGACGTGTCGTTCATCGTGCAGTTCCTGGTCGCCCTGATCGGCCTGGGCGTGGCGATCGACTACTCGCTGCTGTTCGTCACCCGCTGGCGGGAGGAGCGCGACCGAGGCCGGGACAACCACGAGGCGGTCGTGGTCGCGATGCAGCACGCCGGGCACGCGATCGTGTTCAGCGGCGTCACGGTCGCCATCGGCCTGCTCTCCCTGGTCGTCCTGCCGGTCCCGTTCCTGCGCAGCATGGGCTACGGCGGCGCGCTCATCCCGCTCGCGAGCGTGCTGACGACGCTCACCCTGACCCCCGCGATCCTGGGCGGCATCGGGCCGAAGGTCGACTGGCCCAAGATCCGGCACGAGAACCGGGCGAGCCGGTTCTGGAGCCGCTGGACCGCCGCCGTCGTACGGCGCCGCTGGATCGCGGCCGCCGCCGCCCTGGCCGCGCTCGCGGTCCTCGTCGGCGTCTTCCTCGGCATCAAGATCGGCCTCGCCTCCTCGGAGTCGCTGGCCAAGAGCGGTCCGGCCTACGAGACCCTGCACACCCTGGAACGAGGCGGCGTCCCGACCGGCGCGCTGACCCCGATGGAGGTCCTGGTCAGCACCGACCAGGCGAAACCTGTCGCCGCCGAGCTGGCCAAGGTCGACGGTGTGACCAGCGTGCTCGTGCCGACCGGGCCCGCCGGCAGCCGGGGCGGACAGAGCATCGTCGTCGTGATCCCGGACACCGAGACGGTGAACTCGAAGAGTGTCGACGTCGTCAGACGGGTCAAGACCGCCACCGAGCACCTGCCCGGCGTCGTCGGTGTCGCCGGCGTCGGCGCGGCACAGATCGACTTCCTGCACGCCGTCTACGGCAACTTCCCGCTGATGCTCACGATCATCGCGCTGCTGACGTACGTCCTGCTCGTGCGCGCCTTCCGATCCCTGCTGCTGCCGCTGAAGGCGGTGCTGCTCAACCTGATCTCGCTGGCGGCGACACTGGGTCTGATGGTGCTGTTCTGGCAGGACGGCCACGGCTCGAACACGCTCTTCGGCATCGCCGCGACCGGGGCCGTCACGTTCTGGATCCCGATCATGATCTTCGCGTTCCTGTTCGGACTGTCCATGGACTACGAGGTGTTCATCCTCTCCCGCATCCGGGAGGAGTACGACGCCGGCCTCACCACCGACGACGCGGTCGTCGAGGGCATCGGACGCACCGGCCGACTCGTCACCAGCGCCGCACTCATCCTCTTCCTCGCCTTCGCCGCACTGGCCTCGGGACCGGGCACCGACCTCAAGACGCTGGCGACCGGCCTCGGCATCGGCATCCTGCTAGACGCGACCGTCGTGCGGATGCTCCTCGTCCCCTCCCTCGTCTCCCTGTTCGGCGGCTGGAACTGGCACCTGCCCGCCTGGGCGGCCCGCCCACTGCGCGTGCAGCCGTCCTATCCGCACCCGGAACCTTCCGTGCTCGGGCCGACGCCACCCGCCGACTAGGCCCCCGCCCAGGACCTCCTGCCGAAGCGGAACGGCGTGAGTGTCTCGGGGCGGTGGCCGGTGCGGACGTACTCGGCGAGGCGGTGCCCGGTGACGGGCCCGAGGGTGACGCCGAGCATGCCGTGCCCGGTCGCCGCGAAGGCGTTGTCGTGCCCGGGGACGCGGTCGATGACCGGAAGCCCGTCGGGGAGGAAGGGCCGGCCGCCCACCCACGGGTCGCGGATGAGGCTCACCAGGTCGTCGGGGTCGTCGAACCAGCGGCCCAGATAGTGCCGGCTGGCGAGCGCGACGGCGACGATACGGCGCCAGTCGAGGCGGTTGTTGTTGCCGCTCAGCTCCATCGTGCCGCCGATGCGGGTGGTGGGGCCGATCGGCGAGGCGACGGCCCTGCGCTCGCCGAAGTACAGCGTGTGCCGGGGCGCCGGGTCCAGGTCGACGGAGAAGCTGTAGCCCTTTCCCGCCTGGAGCGGCAGGGGATGGCCGAGCGACCCGAGCAGATCCGAGGAGCGCATGCCGGCCGCGATGACGGCGGCCGAGCAGGGGATCTCGCCGGTCGCGGTGCGCAGCGCGGTGACGCGGTTGCCCTCGGTGCGGAACCCGGTGGCCTCCGTGTTCTCGTGGATCTTCACGCCGGACGCGGCGAGCGCCTCGCCCAGCGCACGGGCGAACGCCTCCGGATCGACCACGCCCTCGCCCTCGACCAGATAGGCGGCGCGGACGCGGGGGGACAGCGCCGGGTCGAGGAGGCGGGCCTCGTCGCCCGTGACCACGTCGTCGGGCAACGGGTAGCGGCCGTGCGCCATCTGCCGCTGGACGGCGAGGTGATGGCGGGCCTCGGCGGGGGAGAGGAACGCGTGCACCATGCCCGGCCGGGTCAGACCGGTCTCGACCCCGGCCGCGCGCAACCCGTCGAAGAGGTCGAACGTGGTCCGGTTCAGCTCGGCGATCGCCGTGTAGCCGCGCCGGAACGCGGCCGGTGTGCTGCTGCGCCAGAACCGCCACAGCCACCGTACGAACGCCGGATCGGGCAGCGGCCGTAGATACAGGGGCGAGTCCGGGCGGCCCAGGGAGCGGAGCGCGTAGCGCACCACGCCGGGGGCCGGGACCGGTGTCGAATGGCTGAGGCAGACCCAGCCCGCGTTGCCCCGGGACGCCCCGGAACCCAGAGCGCGCCGCTCGACGACCTCCACCTCCAGGCCGGCCTCGGCCAGGTAGTAGGCCGTGCACAGGCCCACGACGCCGCCGCCGACCACGACGACCGGACCGCCCTGCCCGGTCATGACGTCGATCCGTAGGAGGCGAGGAACTCGCGGGTGCGGGCCTGTTCCGGGTGGTCGATGACCTGGTGGGGACGGCCCTCCTCCACGATCCGGCCGCCGTCGACGAAGACGACGTGGTCGGACACCTCGCGGGCGAAGGGGAGTTCATGGGTGACCAGCAGCATCGTCATGCCGTCCGCGGCCAGTTCGCGCATCACGCTGAGCACCTCGCGGGTGGCCTCCGGGTCCAGGGAGGAGGTGGGTTCGTCGAAGAGCAGCACCTCGGGCCGGAGCGCCAACGCGCGGGCGATGGCGACGCGTTGCTGCTCACCGCCGGAGAGCCGGTCGGGGAGGGCGAGGCCGCGGTGGGCCACCCCGACCCGGCGCAGCAGGGCGACGGCCCGCTCCAGGGCCTCCGACTCCGGTACGCCGGCCTTGCGTTGGGCGACCACGACGTTCTCCACGGCCGTGAGATGGGGGAAGAGGTTGAAACGCTGGAAGACCATGCCGACCGTGCGGCGCAGCCCGGGCAGATCGCGGCAGACGATGCCGCCGTCGCGGTGCACCACCTCCCCGGCGACCTCCACCGTGCCCCGGTCGGGCCGCTCCAGCAGGTTCACGCAGCGCATCAGGGTCGTCTTGCCGCCTCCGCTCTGGCCGATGACGCTGACGATCCGGCCGCGGCCGACCTCAAGACTCACGTCGTCGAGCACGAGCCGGCCGTCGAAGGACTTGCTCAGCCCCTCGATCCGAACGATCGCTTCCGCAGGGGCAGTTGGGTCGGTCTTCGCCGTGGTGACGGGCTCGGTCATACGGCCGGCTCCTTCAGGTTGGCCCCCGTGCCGAGCTCTGCGGCGAGCAGCGCCCGCGCCGTACGCACCCGGCGCCGTCGCCAGGGGGACAGCGGGACGCCCGCGCGCACCTTGCGCTCCAGCAGCAGAAGGAATTGGGAGAGCGGATAGCACAGGGCGAAGTAGATGGCCGAGATGACCAGGTACACCTCCAGCGCCCGGAAGGTGGCGGACGTGATGAGCCGTCCCTCCGACATCAACTCGGCGGCGGACACGGTGACCAGCAGCGAGGTGGACTTGAGCAGGTCGACCAGCATGGTGTTGGTGCCGGCCAGCGCCTGCCGGACCGCCTGCGGCAGCACGATGTGGACGAAGATGCCCACCCGGCCC
>NZ_JBXVPZ010000449.1:0-7786 GCF_057961495.1 Streptomyces sp. P5F9
GCCGTGGGCCCGTAGGTGGGCGAGGTGCCGTGGTCGTGACCGGTGCCGGTCTGCCCGGTGCCGACGCCCGTGCCGGTCCCCGAGCCCGTGTAGCCGGAGATCGGGAACACCCCGGCGTCGCCCGGGACTTGGGCCTGCGAACCGCCCGGGGCGGAGTCGGCCGGCACCGATGCGGCGGCCGGCGGTGCGGTGGCGGCGGGCGGCGTGGCGGCGGGAGCGGCGGCCTCGCCGGAGGCCGTGGGAGCGCCGATGCCCGACGCGTAGCCGAGCACGATCACCACGGCTCCGACCAGCGCGCCCGCGATCAGCTCGTCGCGGTGATCTCTCGGCCACTCCGCCCGGCGGAACAAGGGCATGATGAGACACTCCTGGCATGCTCAGATCAATCCAACCGCGGAATGCGGCGAACGCGACTCAGTGCAGTGGAATGCGGATTCCCCGTGACTACGGGCCAGTTAACCGCCTGTTGCCTACCTCTCTTTCGGGTGCGGCCCGACTGTGAGATCGGGTGACATCGACGTTATTCCGCGCAATGCGAATGTGAAGAAAGCGCGCAGAGGCAGAGCGATTCCCACACATGACGAGAATGGGATGCGAATCCGGTCCGCGGATTCCCGAAGATGGCATATGCCAGTGTGTGCGTACGGCCGTACAGGCCTCAGAACCCAAGCCCGGCCCGGGCGGTACGGCACTGCGCGGCCTCCCGGAATTCCGGGAGGCCGCGCAGTGAGGTACTTCAGAAGCCCCCGTTCCCGGGGTTGTTATGCGGTGGGCCGGCCCATCGCCCGGTAAGTCCAGCCGGCCTTCCGCCACAGTTCCGGGTCGAGCGCATTCCGCCCGTCGAGAATGAGCCGGGCCCGCACGCCTTCGCCGAGTTCCGCCGGGTCCAGCTCCCGGAATTCCCGCCACTCCGTCAGGTGCAGGACGACATCGGCACCCCGCACGGCCTCCACGGCGGTGTCGGCGTACCCGAGCGTCGGGAAGAGCCGTCGGGCGTTGTCCATGCCCTTCGGGTCGTACACCGTGACCTGGCCGCCCTGGAGGTGGATCTGGCCGGCGACGTTCAGCGCGGGGGAGTCGCGGACGTCGTCGGAGTCCGGCTTGAAGGTCGCGCCGAGGACGGCGACCCGCTTGCCGAGGAAAGAGCCGCCGCCGAGCGCCTCGCGGGTCATCTCCACCATCGCCCCGCGGCGCCGCATGTTGATGGAGTCGATCTCGCGCAGGAAGGTCAGCGCCTGGTCGGCACCCAGCTCACCGGCGCGCGCCATGAACGCCCGGATGTCCTTCGGGAGGCAGCCGCCGCCGAAACCGATCCCCGCCCTCAGGAACTTCTTCCCGATCCGCTCGTCGTGCCCGATCGCCTCGGCCAGCTTCACGACATCGCCGTTCCCGGCCTCGCAGACCTCGGCCATCGCGTTGATGAAGGAGATCTTCGTGGCGAGGAAGGAGTTCGCGGCGGTCTTCACCAGCTCGGCGGTCGGGAAGTCCGTCACGACGAACGGCGACCCGGCCCCGACCGGCGTCGCGTACACCTCGCGCAACAGCTTCTCGGCCCGCTCGCTCCGTACGCCGACCACGATCCGGTCCGGACGCAGCGTGTCCTGGACGGCGAAGCCCTCGCGCAGGAACTCCGGGTTCCAGGCCAGCTCGGCGTCCTCGCCGACGGGCGCGTGCTCGGCCAGATACGCGGCCAGCCGGTCCGCGGAGCCCACCGGCACGGTGGACTTGCCGACGACGAGCGCGGGGCGGGTGAGGTGCGGGGCGAGCAGCTCGAAGGCCCGGTCGACGTACGACATGTCGCAGGCGTACTCGCCGTGCTTCTGTGGGGTGTTCGTGCACATGAAGTGGACGTCGCCGAACTCCGCGACCTCGGCCCAGTCCATGGTGAAGCGCAGCCGCCCGGTGGAGCCCTCGATCCCGGCGACGTGCTTGCGCAACAGCTCCTCAAGGCCCGGTTCGTACATCGGGACCTCACCCCGCTGAAGCATCGCGATCTTCTCGGGGACGACGTCCAGCCCCAGCACCTCGTAGCCCAGCTCGGCCATGGCCGCGGCGTGCGTTGCGCCGAGATAGCCGGTGCCGATCACGGTGATCTTGAGGGCCATGAGTGCTCCAGAAGGGGTACGGGGGCGATGCGCGCCCGAGCATAACCGGCGCTCTCACCGGGCACCTTTCCCCCTGTCGCCAAGCTCACGTATCCCTCCCGTGGGCGGGCCCCTAAAATTTGGGTTACTTAACGGTAATTAGCACTGTGATCACAGCGTCCTTGGAGCGTGAGAGACCTTGGCCGGATCGGCTGACTTCGACCTGTACCGCCCGTCGGAGGAGCACGACATGCTCCGCGACGCGATCCGCTCCCTGGCCGAGGCGAAGATCGCGCCGTACGCCGCAGCGGTCGACGAGGAGTCCCGCTTCCCGCAGGAGGCCCTGGACGCGCTCGTCGCGAACGACCTGCACGCCGTCCACGTACCCGAGGAGTACGGCGGCACCGGCGCGGACGCGCTGGCCACGGTGATCGTGATCGAGGAGGTGGCACGCGTGTGTGCCTCCTCCTCCCTCATCCCCGCGGTGAACAAACTGGGCTCGCTCCCCGTGATCCTCTCGGGCTCCGAGGACCTGAAGAAGCGGTACATGACCCCGCTCGCCAAGGGCGACGCGATGTTCTCGTACGCCCTCTCCGAGCCGGACGCGGGCTCCGACGCGGCCGGCATGAAGACGAAGGCGGTCCGCGACGGCGACCACTACGTCCTCAACGGCGTGAAGCGCTGGATCACGAACGCGGGCGTGAGCGAGTACTACACGGTGATGGCGGTGACGGACCCCGAGAAGCGCTCCAAGGGCATCTCCGCGTTCGTCGTCGAGAAGTCCGACGAGGGCGTCTCCTTCGGTGCCCCGGAGAAGAAGCTCGGCATCAAGGGCTCCCCGACCCGCGAGGTCTACCTCGACAACGTCCGCATCCCGGCCGACCGCATGATCGGCGCGGAGGGCACCGGCTTCGCCACGGCGATGAAGACCCTGGACCACACCCGCATCACCATCGCGGCCCAGGCCCTCGGCATCGCCCAGGGCGCCCTCGACTACGCCAAGGGCTACGTCAAGGAACGCAAGCAGTTCGGCAAGCCCATCGCCGACTTCCAGGGCATCCAGTTCATGCTCGCCGACATGGCCATGAAGATCGAGGCCGCCCGCGCCCTCACCTACCAGGCCGCGGCCGCATCGGAACGCGGCGACAAGAACCTCACCTTCCAGGGCGCCGCCGCCAAGTGCTTCGCCTCGGACGTCGCCATGGAGGTCACGGTCGACGCCGTCCAACTCCTCGGCGGCTACGGCTACACCCGCGACTACCCGGTCGAGCGCATGATGCGCGACGCGAAGATCACCCAGATCTACGAGGGCACGAACCAGGTCCAGCGCATCGTCATGGCGCGCAACCTGCCGTAGCCGACGGGCAGTTACGAGCAGTATCGAGGGCACCTCCGGTCTTCTGGCGGGTGCCCTCACCGTTTCGTCGGACAGACTGCGGCCCATGACCGACCCGATACAGACCCAGGCCGCCTTCGACACCGCCGAACGCACCATGTGGGCCGGCCGAGCCCACGCCTACGCGGCGAGCTTCGCGCGGCTCTGCGCGCACCCCGTGGAGCGCCTGCTGGACGCGGCGCAGGTCGAGACGGGGACGTACGTCCTCGACGTCGGCACCGGGACCGGTACGGCGGCCCTGGCCGCGCTGGCGCGGGGCGCGCGGGTGTCTGCCGTGGACGCCGATGCCAGGATGGTTGCGGTCGCGCGGGCGGCGGGGGTGGAGGCGCGGGTGGCCGCACTGCCCCAACTGCCCTTCCCTGACGCCGAGTTCGAGGCAGTCGTAGCCAACTTCGTCGTCAACCACGTCGGCCGCCCCCGCGCGGCCCTCGCCGAACTGCGCCGCGTGCTGAAGCCGGGCGGCCGGGTCGCGCTGACCCTCTGGGGTGCTCGGAGGGGCGCCGGGCAGGAGCTGTTCGGGCGGGCCTTCGCGGCGGCGGGGGCCGTGATCCCCGCGGATCTGCCCCGGCTCGACCCGGCCGAGGACTTCGCGCGTACGGCGGACGGGTTCGCTGAGCTGCTCCGCGAGGCGGGCTTCACGGACGCCCAGGCCCGCGTGCTGGAGTGGGACCACCGCACCACCGTCGGCGAGTGGTGGGGCGGGCCGGCCGCCGGTGTCGCCACCGCCGGGCTCGTCCTCACCTCGCAGGACGAGGCGACGGTCGTAAGGACCAGGCGGGAGTACGAGCGGCTGGCCGGTGAATTCGCCGTAGGGGGAGACGAGTTGGCCCTGCCGCACATCGCCTTGGTGGCGTGCGGCAGGGCCTGACACAACCCGGTCCCAGTCCCTCAGTTGCCGGAGACTGTCACCTTCTGGTCGTTGTTCAGCTCGTTCACCAGCGTCTTCACCTTCGCCTTGTCCCAGACGAGGTTGCCGCCGGTGGAGCCGGAGATCGGCATGTTCATGGAGGTGCCGTCGCCGCCGCTGACGCCCTTCATGGCCCAGAACATGGACGCGAGGTCCCAGAGGGACATGTCCTTGTCGACCGAGAGGGAGTCCAGGCCCGCGCCGAGCGTCGGGTAGAGCTTGAAGGGGTTCAGGAGGGTGCCCGGGGTCGCCACCTGGTGGGCCAGGGCCGACAGGAACTTCTGCTGGTTCTTCGTGCGCTGGAGGTCGGACGCGGCGAACGCGTGCCGGGTGCGGACGAAGGCCAGGGCCTCCTCGCCGTTCAGGGTCTGCTTGCCGGCCTTGAAGTCGGCGCCCGAGTACGAGTCCTTGAAGCCCTTGTCGATGTCGATCGTGACCCCGCCGACCGCGTCCACAATGTCCGCGAAGCCGTTGAAGCCGATCTCGACGTAGTGGTCGATGTGCAGGCCCATGTTGTACTCGACCGTGCGGACGAGCAGCGTCGGGCCGTCCTCCGCGTACGCCGCGTTGAGCTTCGTCTGGCGGCCCGTGTTCTGGTACGTCTTGCCGGACGTGGAGCCCACGTACGACGGGATCGTGACGTTCGAGTCGCGCGGCAGCGAGATCAGCGTGTCGCCGCTGTCGCCCACGTGCAGGATCATCATCGAGTCCGTGCGCTTGCCCGCGGCGGAGCCGGTGTGCAGCTTCTTCTTCTCGGCCGCGGTCAGCCCCTCGCGGCTGTCGGAACCGACGATCAGGTAGTTCGTGCCGTCGCCCGCCTCCGGCCGGTCGATCACCTTCGACAGGTCGACGTCGCGGTTCAGCTTGGAGTCGGCCCAGAAGTAGGTCGCCACCGAGGTCACGACCAGCACGGTGACCAGGGTGATCGCACCCCACTTGATACGACGGCGCCAGTTCGGCGCGCGGCGCGGGCCGCGGCCGCCGGGGCCCTCGGGTCCGCCCGGCCCGCCACCGCCGTAGACCTGGCCGGTGTTGTAGCCGTCGTACCCGTTGTTGTCGTAGCCGCCCTGGCCGTAGCCGTTCTGGCCCTCGTCATAGCCCTGGCCGCCCGTGTACGACGGCTGCGGCGGGACTCCGGCGCCGTACGGCGGGGCCTGCGGGCCGCGTCGTACCTGGCGCATCACTCGTGCGCTTTCCGGCTGTGCGTTCGCGCTGCCGCGTCCGTACTGATTGCCGCGGTCGTCGCCGGACCATGCCTCGGGCCAATCGTTCATGGGGCCCAGTGTGCAGGTAGCGGCTATGTCGTTTACAAGGGTCGTAGGAAAATCAGGGCACTGCTGTTGCGAAGCCAACACAAAGTCCGCAGATGTCCACTCACATAGGGTGGCGTCCATGACAGATCTGCCGGGCAAGCCGACGTCCGCCTCCCGGACCACCCTCAGCCACATCATGACCAACGCCGACACGAACCTGCTGGGGACGGTGCACGGCGGGGTCGTCATGAAGCTGGTCGACGACGCGGCGGGCGCCGTCGCCGGGCGGCACAGCGGCGGACCGGCCGTCACCGCGTCGATGGACGAGATGGTGTTCCTGGAACCCGTCCGCGTCGGCGACCTCGTCCATGTGAAGGCGCAGGTCAACTGGACCGGGCGGAGCTCCATGGAGGTCGGCGTACGGGTCATGGCCGAGCGGTGGAACGAGTCGACCCCGGCCACCCAGGTCGGCTCCGCGTATCTCGTCTTCGCCGCCGTCGACGCCACCGGCAAGCCCCGCGCGGTGCCGCCGGTCCTCCCGGAGACGGAGCGCGACGAGCGCCGCTACCAGGAGGCCCAGATCCGCCGCACCCACCGCCTGGCCCGCCGCCGCGCCATCATGGAGCTGCGCGAGAAGCGGGCCGCGGAGGGTCTCGATTTCTGAAATGTGACACCCGACCCCCCGACTGTCACATTTTCAGGAACACCCCACCTCGTCCCCGGTCGCCACCCCGAACTCGCCCTGCTGCACATCCGTCGCCCGCACCCGCGTGACCTGCTTGAAGTCGCTCCCGGCGATCACCTTCAGCACCGGCCCCTGCCCCTTCACCGCCCGCAGTTCGCTCCCGGGCAGCGCCGCCGCGAGGGACTTCGCTGAACGGTCCCAGCGGGGGTCGTAGGCGACGACCGTCCGTCGTACGGCGTGGTCGGCCGCGCTCGTCGGCTGGTGCGTCGTGCGGAAGCCGGTCGCCGCCAGTGCCGCGTCGACGCGCTTGCCGAGACCGCCGGTCGCCGTCCCGTTCTCCACCTGGACCTGGATCTGCTGCGGGGCCACGTCCACCTTCACGGCGTTGGCGCGCGCCGCTTTGTGCACGGTCAGGGGCTTGTCGTCGCGCAGGGCCTGGAAGAGCTTGGCCGCCTTCGGCTCGTCCCACTTCAGGGTGGAGCCGATGCCCTTGACGACGTATCCCATCTGCCCGATGGGGACCGTGGTGAACTCGGAGGAGGACGGGGAGAAGGTGCGCATCGCGCGGCCCAGGTCGAGCAGTTCGTCGGTGCCGAAGCCCTTGTCCGCGCGGACGGAGCCGAGCACGGCCTGGGTCACGTCACGGAACTTCAGCGGGTTCAGCAGAACCCCGGAGGAGGTGGCCTGGTCGATCAGCGCCGCCAGGAAACGCTGCTGGCGCTTCATCCGGCCGAGGTCGGAGGCGCCGTCGACGTGCCGCGAGCGGACGTACTGGAGGGCCTGCCCGCCCATCAGGGTGTGCGTGCCGGCGGGGAGATCGAGGCCCGTGTACGAGTCCTTCAGGGGTTCGGCGGTGCAGATCTTCACCCCGCCGAGGACGTCGACGGTCTTCATGAAGCTGGTGAAGTCCACCTCCAGGTAGTGGTCGATCTTCACGTGGGTCATGGACTCGACGGTCTGGACGGTGAGGTTGGGGCCGCCCTCCGCGTACGCCGCGTTGATCTTGATGGGGTGCGGGCCGTGGTGCTCGCCGGTGGTCTGGTCGACGTGCGGGGGTGTCATGGCGTAGGAGTCGCGGGGGAGGCTGACCACGCTGGCGCGCTCCCGGTCCTCCGAGATGTGCACGATCATGATCGTGTCGGTGCAGTGGCAGGGCGCGCCGCCGAGGTGGTACTCGCGCCGCTCCGCCTCGGTGATCTTGTCGCGGCCGTCGGTGCCGACGAGCAGGACGTTCATGCCGTGGCCCGCGCGCGGGCGGTTCTTCATGTCCTTGAAGGGGTCGACGCGGGCGATGTCCGCGTCGAGGCTGGTGACCACCGCGTGCCCGATCCCGGCGGACGCGAGCACCACCACGGACAGCGTGGTCGCCGCCCGCATGGCCCAGCGCGGCTTCTTCTTCGGTCGTACGGGTGGCCGTGGGCGCCGCTGCGGTGGACGGGCGGCGACCACGCTGTCCGTGGT
>NZ_JBXVPZ010000450.1:0-7782 GCF_057961495.1 Streptomyces sp. P5F9
CAGCGGGGTCGCGCACCAGGCGAGGCGGAGGGCCGCGGCGGCGGGGGAGTCGGGGTGGCCCATCGCGTAGCCGAGGGTGCAGAGGAGGAGGAAGCCCGTGCCCGCCGAGGCCACCGCGACCAGCAGGCGGCGCAGTTGGACGGCGGGGTGCGAGCCGCGGGTCAGACGGAGAGCGAGCACGCGGCCCGGCCTTCCGACTCGGCGACCGGGGGAAGGTGAACCGTGTTCACACGGCGTCCGTCCAGGAGCGACACCGTACGGTCCGCCAGGGCCGCGGTCTCCGCCTCGTGGGTCGCGAGGACGACCGTGATGCCGTGCGAGCGGGCGGCCGTCGTGAGCGTGCGCAGGACCTGGGCGCGGTCCGCGCGGTACAGCGGGGCGGTCGGCTCGTCGGCGAACAGGACCGTGGGCGCCGGGGCCAGCGCGCGGGCGATCGAGACGCGCTGGCGCTCCGCCTGGCGCAGTTCGTGCGGGCGTTTGCGGGCGTGGTCGCCGATGTCGAGGCGGTCCAGCCACTCCAGGGCCGCGGTCTTGGCACGGCGGCGGCTGGTGCCGCGCAGCATCAGGGGGAGGGCCGCGTTCTCCCAGACGTTCAGCTCCGGGACGAGCACGGGGGCCGGGTCGATCCAGCCGAAGCGGTCGCGGCGCAGCCGTTCCCGGGTGAGCGGGCCCATGGTGTGCACGGGCACACTGTTGAACCAGACCTCGCCGCGGCTCGGGCGTTCCAGGCCGGAGAGGCAGCGCAGCAGGGTCGTCTTGCCGCTGCCGCGCGGGCCCATGACGGCGAGGATCTCGCCCTCCCGGACCCCGAGCGAGACGCCGCCGAGCGCGGGCGTTCCGTCGTGGTGCTGGAAGTGCAGGGCACGTGCCCAGAGCACGTCGTTGTCCGGCGGGGCCACCATGCGCGTACACCTCGTTCAGATCCGTTTTCCCGTATCGCATCCCCCGTCCGGGGGAACGAAGAGGGGGCCGATCGGTCACTGGCACGCTAAGGAGCGGTCGGCGGGAGCCCGGACAGCACACGGCCCCGGGCCGCCGTTTCTCACTCGAACGGCGGCGCCGGGGCCGGGGCCGGTGTTTGATCATCCAGAAGGAAGATCCGAACCTCGGAACGATCAGAGCTTCGTCCAGGCCTCCGTCAGCACCTGGCGGACGATGCCCTCGATCTCGTCGAAGGTCGACTGGTCGGAGATCAGCGGCGGCGACAGCTGGATGACCGGGTCACCACGGTCGTCGGCGCGGCAGTAGAGGCCGTACTCGAAGAGCTTCTTGGAGACGAAGCCGTAGAGCACGCGCTCCGACTCCTCGTCCGTGAAGGTCTCCTTGGTGGCCTTGTCCTTGACGAGCTCGATGCCGTAGAAGAAGCCGTTGCCGCGGACGTCTCCGACGATCGGGAGGTCGTGCAGCTTCTGGAGGGTGTTGAGGAAGTTGGCCTCGTTGTCGAGGACGTGCTGGTTGAGGCCCTCGCGCTCGAAGATGTCGAGGTTGGCGAGGCCGACCGCCGCGGAGACCGGGTGGCCGCCGAAGGTGTAGCCGTGCAGGAAGGTGTTGTCGCCCTTGTAGAACGGCTCGGCCAGGCGGTCGGAGATGATGCAGGCGCCGATCGGGGAGTAGCCCGAGGTCATGCCCTTGGCGCAGGTGATCATGTCCGGCACGTAGTCGAACTTGTCGCAGGCGAACATCGTGCCGAGGCGGCCGAAGGCGCAGATGACCTCGTCGGAGACCAGGAGTACGTCGTACTGGTCGCAGATCTCGCGGACCCGCTGGAAGTAGCCGGGCGGGGGCGGGAAGCAGCCGCCGGCGTTCTGCACGGGCTCCAGGAAGACCGCGGCGACCGTCTCCGGGCCCTCCATGAGGATCTGCTGCTCGATCTGGTCGGCGGCCCAGCGGCCGAAGGCCTCCGGGTCGTCGCCGAAGAGCGGGGCGCGGTAGATGTTGGTGTTCGGGACCTTGTGCGCGCCCGGGACCAGCGGCTCGAACGGGGCCTTCAGCGCCGGGAGTCCGGTGATGGACAGGGCGCCCTGCGGGGTGCCGTGGTAGGCGACCGCGCGGGAGATGACCTTGTACTTGGTGGGCTTGCCCTGGAGCTTGAAGTACTGCTTGGCGAGCTTCCAGGCGGTCTCGACGGCCTCGCCGCCGCCGGTGGTGAAGAAGACCTTGTTCAGGTCGCCCGGCGCGTAGTGGGCGAGACGCTCCGCCAGCTCCACGGCCTTCGGGTGGGCGTACGACCAAATGGGGAAGAACGCCAGCTCCTGCGCCTGCTTGGCGGCGGTCTCGGCCAGTTCGGCGCGGCCGTGACCGGCCTGGACCACGAACAGACCCGCGAGACCGTCGAGGTAGCGCTTGCCCTTGTCGTCGTAGATGTAGGTGCCCTCGCCACGGACGATCGTGGGAACGGGCGCGTTCTCGTACGAGGACATGCGGGTGAAGTGCATCCACAGGTGGTCGTACGCGGTGCGGCTGAGGTCCTTGCTCACGGTTATCGGGTTCCCCACATGTAGGTCTGCTTCTTGAGCTTCAGATAGACGAAGCTCTCGGTGGAGCGCACGGCGGGCAGGGCCCGGATGCGTTTGTTGATGACGTCCAGCAGGTGGTCGTCGTCCTCGCAGACGATCTCGGCGAGGAGGTCGTACGAGCCCGCGGTCATCACCACGTACTCCACTTCCGGCATGGCCGTCAGCGCGTCGGCGACGTTCTCGACGTCACCTTCGACGTTGACACCGACCATCGCCTGTCGGCGGAAGCCCACGGTGAGCGGGTCCGTGACGGCGACGATCTGCATGACGCCCTGGTCGAGCAGCTTCTGGACGCGCTGGCGCACGGCCGCCTCGGAGAGGCCGACGGCCTTGCCGATCGCGGCGTACGGCCGGCGGCCGTCCTCCTGGAGCTGTTCGATGATGGCGAGGGAGACGGCGTCCAGGTGAGGAGTACTGCCGTTCCTGGACTCGCGGGAGTCCCTCTGTTCTGCGCTGCGACTGGCCACGGCTTCACTGTGCACGACGTCTCGACCGTTCCGCAAGGCCGCTTCGATGAAATTCGTTGTTTACGTGGTCGAGACTTGCGGATTTCGTAGCCTTGGCGCGATCGGGGGTGTTGAAAACGTGGGCCGGGCGATTAGGGTGGGTGTCTCAGTGATTGGACACCTGAACTTGGAGGGCCGGCAGTGAGCACCGAACTGCGTCGTCTGCGCAACTACATCGACGGTGAGTTCCGGGACGCCGCCGACGGACGGACCACCGAGGTGGTCAACCCCGTGACGGGCGAGGCGTACGCGACCGCGCCGCTGTCCGGGACGGCGGACGTGGACGCCGCGATGGCGGCCGCCGCCGCCGCGTTCCCGGCCTGGCGGGACGAGACCCCGGCCAAGCGGCAGAAGTTCCTGCTGGACATCGCCAGTGCGTTCGAGGAGCGCGCGGAGGAACTGATCGCGGCCGAGGTGGAGAACACCGGCAAGCCGATCGGGCTCACCCGCTCCGAGGAAATCCCGCCGATGGTCGACCAGATCCGCTTCTTCGCGGGCGCGGCCCGGATGCTCGAAGGCCGCTCGGCCGGCGAGTACATGGAGGGCATGACCTCCATCGTCCGGCGCGAGCCGATCGGCGTCTGCGCGCAGGTCGCGCCCTGGAACTACCCGATGATGATGGCCGTCTGGAAGTTCGCCCCGGCCCTGGCCGCCGGCAACACGGTCGTCCTGAAGCCCTCGGACACCACCCCCGCCTCCACCGTCCTGATCGCCGAGATCATCGGCTCGATCGTGCCCAAGGGCGTCTTCAACGTCGTGTGCGGCGACCGGGACACCGGCCGCGCGATGGTCGAGCACCACACGCCGGCGATGGCCTCCATCACCGGTTCGGTGCGCGCGGGCATGTCCGTCGCCGAGTCCGCGTCCAAGGACCTCAAGCGGGTCCACCTGGAGCTGGGCGGCAAGGCCCCCGTCGTGGTCTTCGAGGACACCGACATCGCCAAGGCCGTCGAGGACATCTCGGTCGCGGGCTTCTTCAACGCGGGCCAGGACTGTACGGCGGCCACGCGGGTGCTCGTACAGGAGGGCATCCACGACGAGTTCGTGGCGGCGCTCGCGAAGGCCGCCGCCGAGACGAAGACGGGCCGGCCGGACGACGAGGACGTGCTCTACGGCCCGCTCAACAACGCCAACCAGCTCAAGCAGGTGACCGGCTTCATCGAGCGGCTGCCGGCGCACGCGAAGGTGGAGTCGGGCGGCCACCGGGTCGGTGAGGTCGGCTACTTCTACGCGCCGACCGTCGTCTCGGGGCTGAAGCAGGACGACGAGATCATCCAGAACGAGGTCTTCGGCCCGGTCATCACCGTCCAGTCCTTCACGGACGAGGCCCAGGCCATCGAGTGGGCCAACGGCGTCGACTACGCGCTGGCCTCGTCGGTGTGGACGAAGGACCACGGGCGGGCGATGCGGCTGTCGAAGTCGCTGGACTTCGGCTGCGTGTGGATCAACACCCACATCCCGCTGGTCGCGGAGATGCCGCACGGCGGCTTCAAGAAGTCGGGCTACGGCAAGGACCTGTCGGGCTACGGCTTCGAGGACTACACCAGGATCAAGCACGTGATGACGTCGCTGGACGCGTAGGCCTGCGGCGCTTGACCGGACGTATACACCGCGGCCCTGTACGGGATCAACTCCCGTACAGGGCCGCGGTGTTGTGTCCCGGGAGGTCCGGCTGTCGTGGTGCCGGACACCCGGACCGGAGTCGACGAGGACCTCGTGCCGCGCACCTGCCGTGTGAACCGGCGGTTACTTCACAGGCAACCGATCGACAAGGTGTCGGGTCCGCGGGAAGCCGCTCGACGCAGCGTCCATTGATCGGGGACAGGCCGGCGGGTCATGCTGCGCGGGTGCCCCAGACTCCGAAGCCGTATCCGCCCTCCCGTCGCTCCCTGCTGCGCGCGCTCGGCGGAACCGCCGCGCTCGGCGCGCTCGCCGGGTGCGGTGTGCCCGCCGCGTATGTGAAGGCCGGGGACCGCGCCGGCGCCGATCTGTCCGCCAAGGACAAGCGGCTGACCTGGGCGAACTGGCCGCTGTACATCGACACCGATGACGACGACCAGACGAAGCGGCCCACGCTGGACGCCTTCGAGAAGAAGACCGGGATATCCGTCGACTACATCGAGGAGATCAACGACAACGACGAGTTCTTCGGCAAGATCAGCCCGGCGCTCATGAACCACCAGCAGACCGGCCGCGACCTGATCGTCATGAGCGACTGGATGTGTGCGCGGTTCGTCCGCCTCGGCTGGGTCCAGCGGATGGACCGGTCCGCGCAGCCCAACGTGGCGAAGTACCTCGACCCGCAGCTCGGTTCGCCCGCGTTCGACCCGGGGCGCCGGTACACGGTGCCGTGGCAGTCGGGGATCACCGGCATCGCGTACAACCACCGCAGGCTCGGCCGCGAGATCCGCCATGTCTCCGACCTGTGGGCGAGCGACCTGAAGGGCCGGGTCACCCTGCTCTCCGGCCTGGACGAGGCGTTCGCGCTGCTGATGCAGGGCAACGGCGTCGACATCACCAAGTGGACCGCCGCCGACTTCTACAAGGTGTGCGACCAGGTACAGACCCAGATCAGCCGGAACCAGATCCGCCGCTTCACCGGCAACGACTACACCAAGGACCTGGTCAGCGGCGACGTCCTCGCCTGCCAGGCCTACTCCGGCGACGTGATCCAGCTCCAGGCCGACAACCCGGACATCCGCTTCGTCGTCCCCGAGGAGGGCGCCGAACTCTGGGCGGACTCCCTGATGATCCCCGACCTGGCCCGCCACAAGACCAACGCGGAAAAGCTGATCGACTACTACTACGACCCCGAGGTCGCCGCGGAACTCGCCGCCTGGGTCAACTACGTCTGCCCCGTCCCCGCCGCCCAGGACGTCCTCGCGGCCTCCAAGGACAAGGACACCGCGGAGCTGGCCGAGAACCCGCTGATCTTCCCGGACGCGACGATGCGCAAGCACCTCGCGATCGCGCGGGACATCACGTCCACGGAGCGGGTGGAGTTCGCGAAGGAGTGGAACAAGATCGTGGGGTTGTAGGGGCGGTGGCGCGGAGCCGCGGCGTGCACGCCCTGTCCGTCCGCGCCGGCGCAGCGTTCCAGCAACTCCCTTGCCCGGATTGAGAGTTGTGGCGCGATGTGCGTGGAGTCGGGAAGAGTCCTCGCATGGTTCCGGGGGTTCGGTCACGGGAACGGAGAGGTCGGGGCTCACTCGGCGCCCGCGAGCAGGGCGGGCGCCGCTCCATGCGATGGGAGACCGATCAACGATGTTCACTCCGGTACGGAGAAGAGTACGGACGGCCGCGGTCGCGCTCTCGGCCATGGCGGCGCTCGCCTTGGGCGCGACCGCCACGAGCGGCGCGGCAGCGGCCCCCGCCGCCGCGAAACAGGGACCGACCTCGGTGGCGTACGTCGAGGTGAACAACAACAGCATGCTGAACGTCGGCAAGTACACCCTCGCCAACGGCGGCGCCCAGGTCTTCGACGTCGCCGTGATCTTCGCGGCGAACATCAACTACGACGCGGGCACGAAGGCGGGGACCCTGTACTTCAACCCGAACGTGCAGAGCGTCCTCGACAACGCCGCCACGCAGATACGGCCGTTGCAGCAGAAGGGCATCAAGGTCGTCCTCTCGGTGCTCGGCAACCACCAGGGCTCCGGCTTCGCCAACTTCCCGTCCCAGCAGACGGCTTCGACGTTCGCGAAGCAGCTGTCGGACACCGTGGCCAAGTACGGCCTCGACGGCATCGACTTCGACGACGAGTACGCCGACTACGGCAACAACGGCACCACCCAGCCCAACGCCAGCTCGTTCGTGTACCTGGTGTCGGCACTGCGCGCCGACATGCCGGACAAGATCATCAGCCTCTACAACATCGGCCCGGCCGCGTCGCGCCTGTCCTACGGCGGCGTCGACGTCTCGTCCAAGTTCGACTACGCCTGGAACCCGTACTACGGCACCTGGCAGGTCCCCGGCATCGCACTGCCCAAGTCGAAGCTGTCGCCGGCGGCCGTCCAGATCGGCGGGACCTCGCAGAGCACCGCCGCCGCACTCGCCGCCCGCACGGTCAGTGAGGGGTACGGCGTCTTCCTGACGTACAACCTCGACGGCGCCGATCGCAGCGCCGATGTCTCCGCGTTCACCAGGCAGCTGTACGGCAGTGACGCCACCTACACGCCGTAGGCCGGCCGTGCTCGCCGTCGTCCGGTGCCCGCTCGGGGCCTGCCGCATCCCGTAGGACCGCGGCTCGGGCAGACCACGCTTTCGACAACGTTGTCGGAGGCGTGGTCGTCCTAAGTCCTTGAGGTTCAGAGGCTGCTCGGGCGGACCAGACCGGTCCGCTTGACCCCGCTCAGGATCGGAGTGACCTCGATCGTCGCGACGTGGGTGAGGGCGCCGATCGTGTCGGTCAGGAAGTGATAGAGCGCGTTGAGGTCGGCGGCGGCGACGGCCACGAGGAGGTTGGCCGGGCCGGTGGTGGCTGAGGCGAAGCGGACCTGGGGGTGGCGGCTGAGTTCGCGGCCCGTCTCCTCCAGGCCGCCGGGGTTGACCGTGATCCACAGCAGGGCTTCGGTGCGGATGCCCAGCCGGGCCAGGTCGACCTCGGTCGCGAGTCTGACCACCTGGCCGGCGACCAGTGTCTCCAGTCGGCGCCGGGCGGTGAGGGCGGTGGTGTCGGCGCGGCGGGCCAGGTCGGTGTAGGAGGCTCGGCCGTCCTCGATCAGGGTGGTGATCAGGGCGTGGTCGAGTGGCTGGAGGGT
>NZ_JBXVPZ010000451.1:0-7777 GCF_057961495.1 Streptomyces sp. P5F9
CAGCGGGGTGGGGCCGAAGTCCCGGGGCGGGGCGTCGAAAAGCTGCTGCAGCGCGGGTGAGATCACGGTGTTGGTCCTTCCGGGTGCGGCTCGGTCACCCTCACGGATCAAAAAACGTTTTACGTCGGCTCTGTTGTCCGTCACCTGCGATGTTGGCACCGGATCCGAGGCTCGGGAAGGAGGCGGGCCCCGCTTGGCGCAGATTGCTTCGGATACACGCAAGAGGGGTTGTTGGAACGTTTTTTGAACCCTATATTCACTGCGACCCCGGCCCAGAGCCGCGAGGAGCCGCATCATGATCCGATTCTCGTCTGCACCGGAACACGCGGAACAACCGCCCATCCCGAAGCACCTGTGGAAGGTCGCGGCCCTCTCGGGCATGGCCTCCTATCTCGACGCCGCGCTCATCGTCAGCATCGCCGTCAACCTGGCGATCTACCGCGACCACTACGACATGGGCGTGTGGATGGCCGGGGCGATCAGCGCGATCGTCACCGGCTGCATCGCCGTCGGCTCCCTCGTCGGCGGCCGGCTCGCCGACATGTTCGGGCGCCGCCGCGTCTACAACCTGGACATCCTCTGCTACGCGATCGGCGCGATCGTCATCACCCTCGCCCCGAACGACATCGTCCTCTTCGTCGGCGTGCTCGTCGCGGGGCTGGCCGCCGGCGCCGACCTGCCGACCTCCCTGGCCGTCGTCTCGGACGCCGCACCCCCGGACGGCCGGGCGCGTCTCGTGTCGTTCACGCAGGTCATGTGGGTGGCGGGCATCGTCGTCGTCATCTTCCTCGGCTACGTCCTGTCGGACACCGGCATGACCGGGGCGCGGTTCATCACCGGCCACTTGGTCGTCGCCGCGCTGGTCACCTTCCTGCTCCGCGCCCGGCTGGAACTGGCCGAGCCGTCCGAGGCGGCACAGCAGGAGGAAGCGGCCGCACTGGCCGCCCCGCGCGGCATCGAGCTCAAGAACGTGTGGAACCGCGCCGCGCTGCTGCCGATGGCCGCGACCTTCGTCTACTACGTCACCTGGGGCATCGGCGCCAACACCTTCGGCCAGTTCGGCACCTACCTCCTGGTCACGGTCAGCGGCGCCTCGCAGAGCCTGGCCACCGGCATCAACCTGGCCTTCCTGCCGATCGCGCTGGTCCTGACGTTCGTCTTCGTACGGGTCGCCGACACTCCCTGGCGCGACCGGCTGTTCTACGTCTTCACCGTCGTGCAGGTCGTGGCCTTCTGCATCGCCTCCCTCACCGCCGGCGCCCTGGTCGGCATGCTCGTCTTCTTCGTGCTGTACCAGATCTCCAACCCCTTTGCCGGGGAGGCCAGTTACAAGGTCTGGTCACAGCTCACGCTGCCGCCGGACACCCGCGGCACCACCCAGGGCCTCACCTACGCCCTGTCCCGCGGGGTCTTCGCGGGCGTCGCGTTCGTCACGCCCGCGCTGATGGACTACAGCGCGTCGCTCCTGCTGTGGCTGATCACGCTCTGCATGGCGGCGTCCGGGGTCGCGGGCGTGTACGTCATCCATGTCCTCATCCGGCGCTCCCCCAACGCGGCCGTCGCCCCGGCGCCGGGGCTGGGCGTGGCCCGGACCTGACTGCGCACCGGACACCGGAAGGAAAAGCACACACCGCGCACCCGAAGGAACACCGCCCATGGCAACGACCGAACCCGCGACCGTGACCACCGTACCCACGACCATGACCGCGGAACGCGCCGCCGCCCTGCGCGAGTTGCTCCCCCCGGCGCCCCGCCGCCGCACCCGGATCGGACTCGTGGCCGGCGGCCTCGGCGCCTACTGGCCCCAATTCCCGGATCTGCTCCCGCAGTTGAAGGGGTCGTCCGCGTACGTCGCCGAGCGCTTCCAGCGGATGGACGCGGAGGTGACCGACGTCGGCTTCATCTCCGACGCCCAGGAGGGAGCGGCCGCGGCGGAGCAACTGCGGCGCGCGGACTGCGACTTGATCGTGCTGTTCCTGACGACGTATCTGACCTCGTCGATGGTGCTGCCGATCGCCCAGCGTTCGCACACCCCCGTCCTGGTCATCGACCTCCAGCCGTCCGAACGGATGGACCATGCCTCCTTCGACACGGGCGCCTGGCTCGCGTACTGCGGGCAGTGCCCGGTGCCCGAGGTCGGGAACGTCTTCCGGCGGGCCGGGATCCCCTTCCGGTCGGTGTCGGGCTGGCTGCGCCAGGAGTCGGCGTGGCGGCGCATCGAGCAGTGGATCCGGGCCGCCCACGTGCGGGCCGCGCTCCGCCACGCCCGGCACGGGCTGATGGGGCATCTGTATCCCGGCATGCTCGACGTGTCGACCGATCTGACGCTGCTCCCGGCGACATTCGGCTCGCACGTCGAGGTGCTGGAGTTCGACGACCTACGGCATCGGGTGGAGAAGGTGAGCGAGGCCGAGACCCGTGAACGTACGGCTCTCGCCCGGCGGATCTTCGCCGTGGACGACAGCGTGGTCGACGAGGACTTCGCGTGGGGGGCGACCGTGTCCGTCGCCCTCGACCGGCTCGTCGAGGACTTCGGCCTCGACACCCTCGCGTACTACCACCGGGGCCTCGACGGCGAACTGCACGAACGCCTCGGCGCCGGCATGATCCTGGGCGCCTCCCTGCTCACCGCCCGGGGCGTACCGGCCGCCGGGGAGTACGAACTCCGCACCAGCCTCGCCCAGTTGGCGACGCAGAGCATCGGTGCCGGGGGTTCCTTCACCGAGATCCAGGCCCTCGACTTCGAGGCCGGCGTGGTCGAGATGGGCCACGACGGGCCCGCCCACCTCGCCGTCAGCGCCCGCGACCCGCTCCTGCGCGGCCTGGGCGTCTACCACGGCAAGCGCGGCTGGGGCGTCAGCGTGGAGTTCGACGTCCAGCACGGTCCTGTCACGCTCCTGGGCCTGGGCCAGGACGCCGACGGCACCCTCTCCTTCGTCACCTCCGAAGGCTCCGTCGTCCCCGGACCGCACCTCGCGATCGGCAACACCACCAGCCGTGTCGACTTCGGCCGCGACCCCGGCGAGTGGGTCGACGCGTGGAGCGCGACGGGCGTAGGACACCACTGGTCCCTCGCGCTGGGCCACCACACGGCGGACTTCCGGGCGGCGGCAAGCCTGTTGGGGATCGAGCACCGGGAGGCGTGAGTGCGGACTCTCCGCCCGCTTGGAGAACACCCCTGTCAGTAGGGCAACTTGATCCGGTGTCTCTCCAACGCCACGGAGTAGCGGCTCAGCAGCGCGTCGAAGCCCGCCAGCAGCAGCCCCGCCGCTTCCCCCGCCTCGGCCAGGTCGCCCCGTTCGCAGGCCTCCACCACCTCGGCCACATCGCCGCGGAGGATGTGCAGCGAGTCGCCCTGGATGAGCACGCCGGGCAACCGGCGGCCGGGGAGACGGACCACGGCGTCGTTCCCGCCGTCAGTGAACAGCTCTGCGTCTATGCGCTCCATGGAGCCATCCAACCCGACATCACCGGCCGGCACCAACGACTTGGCGCGCGGCGGGACTTGGGCACCGCAGAGCGACACCCGTGAAAGACCTCCATCGAATTCTGCTCGACTCCCGCCACCCCCTGAGAGATCCTCGTCGCCGACCGCACCGAGGAGACACCCCTTGCTCACCGAGTACCAGCAGCAGTTGCGCGACCGCCGCCTCGCAGCCCCCGTCATGCCCGCGCCCGAGCCCTGGCGGCCCGTGCTCGACAACACGACCCCCGTCGGGGGCCTGCTCGGCATCGGTTTCGCCACCCATCCCGGCACCGGGCACGATCTCGTGATGGTGGTCTCGACCGACGGTCACGGCATGTTCGACGCGTTCACCGGTGAGGAGATCGCCCGCGACCGGGACCCCGATCCCGGGACTTGCACGCCCGACTGCCACCCGGATCTCGTCTGCCCCGGCCTCGGTCCGATCGCGGGCGTCCCGGTGCGCATCGCCGGTCTCTTCGGCGGCGGTCTGCACAGCGGTGCTCCCGGCGGCTGGACCGTGGACGTGGTCAGCCCCGAGTGGCCGCACGACCGGGTCGTCCTCTCGACGGGCCACGGCATCCACAAGGGGCAGGCCGGAGAGAGCTGGTGGCACGTCTTCGACGCCACCTACTCGGAACTGCGCGCCGCGGGCTTCTCGCCCTCCGGTCAGACCCTCGCGGTCGCCACGAGCAGCGACCTCAGCCTGTGGACCCGCCGCGACCCGCACTGACGTAGGACCGCCTCCCCGGCTCCCGGTCGCGGCCGTTCACCCAGAAGAACAGGACCACCGAGGACACCGCGGCGACCGCGCACCACGTCGAGACGAACTCCAGCTCCCACAGCGTCCAGCAGACCATCGCGCCGGCCGTGACCAGGATCCCCAGCACCACCAGCCCGCGCACACCGGACAGGAGCAGCGAGCCGATCGTCGCCACGAGGTAGCCGGCGATGACCAGTTGAGGATGCGAGAGATGGACGACGTAGCCGAGGGTGTGGCCGCGGATCTCGGCCGTCACGGGGTGGACGGCGAGGGCGTGGGCGAGGGCCGCCGCGGTCGCCGCGCCGACCGCGACCAGCACGCCGATCCGGGGCCGGGCCCGCCGTGGCGCGGCGCACCACACGCCTACCGGGACCCACACCGCCAGCAGGGGCATGGCGATGACGGCCCAGGCGAGGGTGGCCGGTCCCGAGCCCCCGTCCGCGGCCCACACCGCCGACTCCACGATCTGATGGGCGCCGAGCAGCAACGGCAGTGCCGCCATCGGGAGATCCGTCCGCCTGCGCGCCCGGACCACACAGGCCACTCCCACGGCGGTGACCGCCGCGCCCGCCACGAGGTCGGCCTTCGCACTCCAGCACATGGCGCCTCCACGGGATCCGTTCGCGTACGCCTCGGTCACCGGCCACGCTACGTCTCCGCCCCACCGCGTCCGGGGTGACACGACGGCCGCGGCGCGCGGTCATGGCATACCCGGGAGTACGACTCCGACGCCCGGTCCGGACAACACACCGCTGCCCGGGCCCAGTTGACGGACGTGCCACGAAACCACCCCCGGCCTGCGCGGGAACGTCCCCCCATGATTGGCTGACCCCGCCCACCGCACACCGTGCGCACGCACAGGAGGACACCGCAACCATGAGCAACGCCTACACGTTCGAGTACAAGGTCGTCAGCTTCCGGGAGTCGCTGATCGGCGACGCGCTGGACGGCGACAAGCTGGAGAAGGTCCTCAACAAGCACGCCGAGGACGGCTGGGGCCTCAAGGCCATCACCGCCGCCGACGTCAAGGGCCGCATAGGTCCCGGCGCGGTCGAGGGCCTGCTCCTCACCTTCGAGCGGCCTCGCGCGTAACTACCGATGCCGTACGCGGGACGGGGGACGGGATTCAGCGCCGACGCGTGTTCGGCGTACCGGGGCCCGGGATCTCTCCCGACCCGCGCGGGATCAGCTCGGTCGGCATGACGACCCTGCGCGGCGGTGACGTGTCCCCGTGGATGCGGGCGAACAGCAGATGCGCGGCGCTCGTCGCGAGGGCGACCGGGTCCTGCGCGATGACCGTCACCGGCGGCGTCAACTGCGCGGCCAGCGCGAAGTCGTCGAAGGCGATGAACGCGACACCGGCGGGCAGCACGGCCCGTACGCCGAACGCCAGGATCTCGTTGCCCGCGAGGACGGCCGTGGGCGGCTCCGGTGCGGAGAGGATCGCGGTGACGGCCCGGGCGGCGTCCGCGCCGGATCTCAGGCCGTGCCGTACGAGCGCCGGATCGGCGTCGATGCCCGCGGCGTTCAGGGCCGCCAGATAGCCGCGGTGCCGTTCGCCGAAGGTCCAGATCTCCGGCTTGTCGCCGAGGTAGCAGATGCGGCGGTGGCCGTGCGCGATCAGATGGCGTACGGCCTGCCGTACCGCGCCGAAGTTGTCCACCACCACGGTGTCCACGTCCAGTCCGGGCGCCACCCGGTCCACACACACGATCTTCGTGCCCCGCGCCTGCGCCGAGCGCAGCACGCGGTGGTCGCCCGCGACCGGGGTGAGGATCAGCCCGTCGACGCGGCGGGCGGTGAAGGCCGCGATGACTTCGCGTTCGCGCCGGAGGTCGGCACGGCTGGAGCCGATGAGGACCATGTTGCCGCGCCGGTGGGCGACGTCCTCGGTGGCCGAGGCGACGGCGGCCATGAAGGGGTCGGCAACGTTGTCCACCATCAGTCCGATGGTCTGGCTCAGTCGGTCCGTACGGCGTAACTGCCGTGCCACGTCGTCGCGTTGATAGCCCAGCTTGCGGACGGCGGCCTCCACACGGGCGGCGGTGGGGGGTGCCACGCCCGCCTCGCCGTTGACCACCCGGGACACCGTCATCACGCTCACGCCCGCTTCCGCGGCCACGTCCTTCATCCTGGGACGACGGGGACGACTGGTCACGCCGCGTCCTCCCGAGGTCATCCAGCGCGACCGGACCAGAGCCTGTCCGACGGGCCGACGGTGTCCGCCCAAATCCCCGTTCGTTCACGACCCTTGACGCCCACCCACGGGCCTCCCAGAATCGACGAGCTGTTAACGATACCAACCAGAAGGCACAACATGGCCTCTGCAAGAGAACCCCTTCTCGCGGCACACGGTGTGGTCAAGCGTTTCGGCCATGTCCAGGCGCTCTCGGGCGCCGACTTCACGGCGTACGCCGGCGAGGTCGTCGCACTGATCGGTGACAACGGCGCCGGCAAGTCGACGTTGGTGAACGTACTTTCCGGCGTGCTCACCCCGGACGAGGGCGAGGTGCGCCTGGACGGGGTGCCGGTCCGGTTCGCGGGGCCGATGGACGCGCAACGGCACGGTGTCGAGACCGTCTACCAGGATCTCTCGCTGGCGCCGGATCTTGACGCGGCGTCAAATCTCTATCTCGGCAGGGAACTTGTGCGCGGAGGCCTGCTCGGCCGGCTGGGCGTGCTCGACCGGCCCACCATGCGCCGGGAGGCGATCGCGGCGTTCGGTGAACTGGGCGTGGAGCTGAAAGATGTGACGGCTCCTGTGACAACGTTGTCAGGAGGGCAGCGGCAGTCCGTGGCCGTGGCGCGCGCGGTGGCCTTCGCCAACAAGGTCATCTTCATGGACGAGCCGACCGCCGCCCTGGGCGTCGTCCAGCGCGCCCGGGTCCTGGAGACCGTGCGCAGGGTCGCCGACCGGGGCATCTGTGTCGTCCTCATCAGCCACAACATGCCCGAGGTCCTGTCGGTCGCCGACCGGATCGAAGTGCTGCGGCTGGGGCGCCGGGTCGCCTCGTTCACCGCGGCCGACGCCACGATCGAGAAACTCGTCGGCGCCATGACCGGATCGCTGGACGAGCCCGCCCCGAACGGGAACCACGACCCGGCCGGCGCGACGGAAGCGGAGGACGGGCGATGAGCGCCAACAGCCAGGACATCAAGCCGGCCGCCCCGGCACAGGAGCCGCCCCCGGCCGACAGCGGACGTCTCGCGATACCTCCGTGGCTCCGACAGGCCGCCGGTATCAGCGAGTTGTGGACGTTCGTGATCCTCGTCGCGCTGGTCGCGTTCTTCACCATCGCGGCGCCGGGCAAGTTCTTCACCACATACGACATCACGCAGATCGCCGTGAACGCGGCCATCTACCTGGTGCTCGGCGTCGGCATGACGTTCGTGATCATCACCGCGGGCATCGACCTGTCGATCGGCTCGGTGCTGGTGCTCGCGGCGGTGGCAGCCGGTGAGTACAACATCCACCACGGCGGCCCCACCGCCGGCTGGTTCACGGTCGCGGTCTGTGTCGTCATCGCCCTTGCCGTGGGGGCGGGTTGGGG
>NZ_JBXVPZ010000452.1:0-7692 GCF_057961495.1 Streptomyces sp. P5F9
CCCCCATCACCCTCGCCGCCCTCCTCCACCGCATACGCGAGCAGCGCACCGGCCCCCGCTGAGGAGACGTCTTCAGGATTCATGGGAAACCACAGCCCACACGGACACGATCTACCCGCAGAACGGCCACGAAGGCGGCCTGCTCCACCTCGACTACGACAAGAAGCGCGTCGCCAAGGGTGTCCGCGCGCACCTGACGATGGGCGTCGCCCCGGACGAGACGCACGACAGCACGGACACCCTGCCGAGCGCGTCGGCATCGGCGGGCACGTCCTCGTAAGCGGTGAGCCCTAGGCCGTAACTGTGCGCGGGATCAAGAAAGTTGGCGGCTCGCGGCAACCTTCTTGATCCTGACGGCCACTGAGGAGTCGTAACCCCCTCACCGCACCGAAGGACTCCCGTGGCCGCCACCGATTCACCCGCCCCGTCCCACCGCCGTTCCCTCCGCAAGCGCCGCACGATCGTCGTCACCGCCGCCGCGACCGCCGCAGGCATCGGCGCCGGCATCCTCGTGCTCAACGCGAACGCGGCCAGTACCACCGCGAGGGCCGACCTGTACCACCAGACGCTCGCGGCGAAGGACGGTTGGGCCTCGTCCGGTACCGGTACGACCGGCGGCGCGAAGGCCGACGCCGCGCACACCTTCACCGTGAGCAACCGCGCGCAGCTCGTGAAGGCGCTGGGGTCCACGAGCGACACGACCCCGCGGATCGTGAAGATCAAGGGGACGATCGACGCCAACACCGATGGCTCGGGGAAGAAGCTGAGCTGCGCCGCCTACTCCGCCGGGACCGGGTACTCGCTGGCCGCCTACCTCAAGGCCTTCGCCCCCTCCACCTACGGCACCTCCAAGCTGCCCTCCGGTACGCAGGAGAAGGCGCGGGCCGCCGCACAGGCCAAGCAGGCGAAGAACATCGTCTTCAGGGTGCCGGCCAACACCACCGTCGTGGGCGTGCCCGGCACCAAGGCCGGGATCACCGGCGGCACGCTGCAGATACAGAGCGTGGACAACGTCATCGTGCGGAACCTGACCTTCGCCGCCACCCAGGACTGCTTCCCGCAGTGGGACCCGACGGACGGGGACAGCGGGAACTGGAACTCGCAGTACGACGCCGTGACCCTGCGCGGTGCCACGCATGTCTGGGCGGACCACAACACGTTCACCGACGCGCCCGGGCTCGACACCTCCGACCCGAAGTACTACGGCCGCCAGTACCAGATCCACGACGGCGACCTCGACATCACCAAGGGCTCGGACCTGGTGACCGTCGAGCGCAACCAGTTCACCAACCACGACAAGACGATGCTCATCGGCAGCAGCGACACCGACAGCGTCGGCAAGCTGCGCGTCTCCATCCACCACAACGTTTGGAAGGGCATCGTGCAGCGCGCTCCGCTGGCCCGGATCGGCCAGATCCACATCTACAACAACTTCTACGACACCACGAAGCTCAACGGGTACGTCCTCCAGTACAGCGTCAACTCCCGTGCCAAGGCGCAGGTCGTCGCCGAGGACAACTACTGGAAGATTCCGGCCGGTCAGAAGGTCGGCAAGCTGTTCAGCGGTGACGGGACCGGTTCGATCGCGGGTGGCGGCAACCTCGTCAACGGCACGGCCACCAACCTCGTCGCCGCCTACAACGCCGCCAACTCCAAGAAGCTGAAGACCACCGTGAACTGGACGCCGACCCTCAAGGCAGGCCTGGAGACCTCCGCCAAGAACCTGCCGACGGAGCTCGCGACCACCACCGGGGCCGGTGTCCTCAACTAGCCTGAGGAGAGCGGTAGTTGCCTCAGATCAGTGAGAGCAGCCCGTTCCCGCCCAGGGTCGTGAGGCTTGGCTGGGTGAGGCCGACCGCGGGGCCGGTGAACAGCTTGGTGCCCGTGGCCGTCGGGCGGGAGGTGCCGCCGGGCAGGACCCACACGGCGCCCGTGTCCAGGTTCTCGCCCGACGCGCTCACGAACAGCTCCGGCTTGCCGTCGTTGTTGACGTCCCCGACGGAGACGGTCGTACCGAAGAAGTCGTCGATCTCGGAGGCGCCGGGGACGCCGGCCGTGTCCTGGGTGAACGAATAGGCGCCCGTGCCGAGCGCGCCCGTGCGGCGGCCCGGGATCACGGTCACCGCTCCGGCCCGGGTCTTGCCTGCGACGCCTTCGAACGGGGCGCCGACGACGATGTCGGCGAGCCCGTCCCGGTTGAGGTCGGCCACAGTCAGGGCGCCGCCGAACTCGTCGTCCTTCTCGCTCGCGCCGGGCACCCCGGCGGTGTCCTGGGTGAGCTGTACGGGTTCGGCGGTCTCCGCGATGCCCCTCGCCGTGCCGTAGTAGACCAGCACCCGGCCACCCAACGCGCCGTCCACGCCCACGACGTCGGGGTCCCAGGGGTCGCCGACGACGAGGTCGGCGTACCCGTCGCCGTTGACGTCGCCCGAGGCGGCGATGAGGCCGTTGCCCCGCTTCGGCTGCATGACGGTGGTGGCCGGGTCGACGTAGACCTCGCCACCGCTCAAGTCGCTGAGGCCCTGGGTGGTGACGGCCAGGTCGAGCACGGTGTCGCCGTCGAAGTCGCCGAGCGCGACGCTCGCCGGAGAGGCGGTGTTCTGGTCGGGTACGGCCGAACCGTAGGTGCCGGTGCGGCTGAACGGTCCCTTGAAGACCAGGGAGTCCGATCCGGCGACCGCGACCTGTGTCCTGCTGCCCGCGCCGATGCTCAGAGCGGCCAGGTCGGTGCCGTACCGCTCCAGGTAGTCCGACGGCGCCGGCAGGTCGGTGCCCGTCGTCAGCCCGCTCTTGCTGCCCCACAACACGGTGACCAGGCCCGCGTCCGTGCCGCGGGTCGTGTCCTCGTACGGCGTGGAGACCACGAGGTCCGCGTAGCTGTCCCGGTTGAGGTCGGCCGTCGCGGTGGCGGAGCCGAACCCGTCACCCGCCTCCGCGGTGCCCGGTACTCCGGCGGTGTTCTGGGTGATCGTCTTGCGGTGGGCGGCCGAGATCCCCGACTTCGAGCCGTACAGGATGACGACCGCGCCCGCCCCTTCCTTGCCTGCCACGTTCGCGCCGGGCGCGGGCAGGACGGCGTCGCGATACCCGTCACCGTTGAAGTCGCCGGGTACCGCTCCGTGGACCGCGAACGCGGGCGCGGCGGGCAGCAGCGAGCCGCCGACCAGGGTCGCGGCGACGACCGCCGCGGCTCTCCATCTGCCCTTGGCCGTCCGTGACTTGACCATACGAGTCCCCTCCCACCCTGGGCGCATCCCCTGTGCGCCGACAACTGACGCGCAGTGTAAAGGCCCTGGCTGTGCGGGAGTTGGATTCCCCGGACCAGGTGCTCAGCTGTCGTACGTACCGTCCCAGGGCGGGCCGAAGCAGCGCCGGTCCGGATACAGCTCCGCCCAGCTCCCCTCCTCGTCCTCCTCGACCAGCAGGCCGAACAGGACGCCGTCGACGGTGCGTTGGAAGGGGCGGATCGCGATGTCGGTGTAACTGCGGCGGGGGAGGGCGCGGAGCAGTTTCGCCAGGTGGATGCGGGCCTGGGAGAGGACCGAACCGTCGCCGTGCGGGGCGCGTTGCTGCTCGGCCCAGGTGCCGGCGCACCAGATCTCCGAGTCGCGGTAGCGGCCCGCGGCATCGAAGGTGTGGAGCACCGTGTAGAGACGTTTCTGCTCTTCCCAGCCGTCGTCGGGGCGGAAGCCTTGGGGGAACGCGTAGGTGACCGACGCCAGGAACTGGCCGTCCGCGTAGCGGCCGACGGCGCCGCTGCGTTGATTCGGCTCGTAGGCGATCGGAATGACCTCGGGGACTGCCATGGCGGAACCTTACGGGTTGGCGCGAACCTGCCTGTGACGGGGGCGGTCATCGAATCGTACGTACCTCAGGGAGTCGTACGTTCATCGAGGCGCGGAAAGAGAACCGAGCCCTTGGTGACCGGGGAGCCGGGCGGAAGCGCTCCCCACTCGGAGGCGCCCTGGATCCGCTGCTCGCTCAGCGGGCCCAGAGACGTCGAGGCGCCGAGGGAGTCCCAGAGGCGGCTCGACGTCTCCGGCATGACCGGTTCCAGGAGGACGGCGATCGCGCGGAGCGAGTCCGCGGCCGTGTAGAGGATCGTGGCCAGGCGGGTACGCGCCTCGGGGGAGTCGGACTTGGCGACCTTCCAGGGTTCCTGGTCGGTCAGATAGCCGTTGACCTGCTTGACGAAGTCGAGGACGGCCAGGATGCCGCCCTGGAAGTCGAGTTGGTCGCCGATACGGCGGTCCGCCTCCGAAGTCGCCGTCAGCAGCGCCGACTTGAGTGAGCGCTCGGCCTCGGTCTCCTCCCCCGGCGCGGGCAGGACGCCGTCGAAGTACCTGGCCGTCATCGCGGTCACCCGGGACGCCAAGTTGCCGTAGCCGTTGGCGAGTTCGCTGGTGTAGCGGGCGGTGAAGTCCTCCCAGGAGAAGGAACCGTCCTGGCCGAAGGCGATCGCGCGCAGGAAGTACCAGCGGTAGGCGTCCACGCCGAAGTGCGCGGTCAGCGTCTCGGGGCTGATGCCGGTCAGATTCGACTTGGACATCTTCTCGCCGCCGACCAGCAGCCAGCCGTTGGCGGCGATCCGGCCCGGCAGCGGCAGGCCGTTGGCCATCAGCATCGCCGGCCAGATGACGGCGTGGAAGCGGAGGATGTCCTTGCCGACGAGGTGGACGTCGGCGGGGAAGGTGGCCTCGAACTTCGCCGGGTTCTCGTTGTAGCCCACGGCGGTCGCGTAGTTGAGGAGCGCGTCGACCCAGACGTAGATCACGTGCGAGGGGTCCCAGGGGACCTTGACGCCCCAGTCGAAGGTCGAGCGGGAGATCGACAGGTCCTGGAGGCCCTGCCGGACGAAGTTCACGACCTCGTTGCGGGCCGAGGCGGGCTGGACGAAGTCCGGGTGGGCGTCGTAGTGGGCTAGGAGGCGGTCGCCGTACTCGCTCAGCCTGAAGAAGTAGTTCTCCTCCTTGAGGATCTCCACCGGGCGTCGGTGGATCGCGCAGAGCGGAACACCGGTGCCGTCCTCCGCCTCGATCAGCTCGCCGGGGAGTTTGTACTCCTCGCAGTACACGCAGTACGGACCCTCGTAACCGCCCTTGTAGATCTCGCCCTTGTCGTGCAGGTCCTGCACGAACTCCTGCACACGGTCCGTGTGCCGGCGCTCCGTCGTACGGATGAAGTCGTCGTTGGAGATGGCGAGATGGTCCCAGAGCGGCTTCCAGGACTCCTCGACCAGGCGGTCCGCCCACTCCTGCGGGGGCACGCCGTTCGCCTCCGCCGTGCGCAGGATCTTCTGGCCGTGCTCGTCCGTGCCCGTGAGGAACCAGACGTCCTCCCCGCGCCGGCGGTGCCAGCGGGCGAGGACGTCCGCGGCCACGGTGGTGTACGCGTGGCCGAGGTGGGGAGCGTCGTTGACGTAGTAGATGGGGGTGGTGACGTAGTACGTCACAGGGTCACCCCTGGTCTCCGCCGAACCGCTCCTTGTACGTCTCCAGGTCCTCGTCCGTGAGCTTCGCGAAGAGGACCGGGGGGACGGTGAAGGGGGTGCCGGCGGGGACGGTGGACAGGGACTTCGCCTCTTCCCGCGAGACCCACGTCGCCGTGTCGGACGGCAGGGCGAAGGCAGCGCGCATCGCCGCCGAGGAGGACGGGATGAAGGGTTCCGAGACCACCGCGTAGAGGTGGATCAGGTTCATCGCCGTGCGCAGCGTGAGGGCCGCGGCCTCCGGGTCGGTCTTGATCTCCAGCCAGGGGGCCTTCTCCTCCAGGTAGGAGTTGCCGGCCGACCACAGGGCGCGGAGTGCCGCCGCGGCCTTGCGGAACTGGAGGGACTCCATCTGGGTCTCGTACTCGGCGAGCAGGTCCGCGATCTGTTCGCCCAGCCTGGTCTCCGCCTCGCCCGCTGCCGCGCCCGCCGGGACCTCGTCCCCGAAGCGCTTCTTCGAGAAGGAGAGGACCCGGTTGACGAAGTTGCCGAGGGTGTCGGCCAGGTCCTTGTTCACCGTGGCGGTGAAGTGCTCCCAGGTGAAGGACGAGTCGTCGGACTCGGGGGCGTTGGCGATCAGGAAGTAGCGCCAGTAGTCCGCCGGGAGGATGTCCAGGGCCTGGTCGGTGAAGACGCCTCGCTTCTGGGACGTGGAGAACTTGCCGCCGTAGTACGTCAGCCAGTTGAAGGCCTTGACGTAGTCGACCTTCTTCCAGGGCTCGCGGATGCCGAGTTCGGTGGCCGGGAACATCACCGTGTGGAACGGGACGTTGTCCTTGGCCATGAACTCCGTGTAGCGGACCGGGTTCTCGCCCTGGTCGGACTCGTACCACCAGGACTTCCAGTCGCGGGTCTCCCCGGCCGGGGCCGCGTCCGCCCACTCCTTCGTCGCGCCGATGTACTCGATCGGGGCGTCGAACCAGACGTAGAAGACCTTGCCCTCCGCGGCCAGCTCGGGCCAGGTGTCGGCGGGGACCGGGACGCCCCAGTCCAGGTCGCGGGTGATCGCGCGGTCGTGCAGGCCCTCGGTGAGCCACTTGCGGGCGATGGAGGCGGCGAGGTGCGGCCACTCCTCCTCGTGCGCCGCGACCCACTCCTCGACCTCGTGCTGGAGCTTCGACTGGAGGAGGAAGAGGTGCTTGGTCTCGCGGACCTCCAGGTCGGTCGAGCCGGAGATCGCCGAGCGGGGGTTGATCAGGTCGGTCGGGTCCAGGACGCGGGTGCAGTTCTCGCACTGGTCGCCGCGGGCCTTGTCGTAGCCGCAGTGGGGGCAGGTGCCCTCGACGTAGCGGTCCGGGAGGAAGCGGCCGTCGGCCGGGCTGTAGACCTGGCGGATCGCGCGCTCTTCGATGAAGCCGTTCTCGTTGAGGCGGCGGGCGAAGTGCTGCGTGATCTCCCTGTTCTGGGGGGAGGAACTCCGGCCGAAGTAGTCGAAGGCCAGCGCGAAGCCGTCGTAGACCGCCTTCTGCGCGTCGTGCGCCTGCGCGCAGAACTCGGCTACGGGGAGGCCCTGCTCCTTCGCGGCCAGTTCCGCGGGGGTGCCGTGTTCGTCGGTCGCGCAGATGTAGAGGACGTCGTGGCCGCGCTGGCGGAGGTAGCGGGAGTACACGTCCGCCGGGAGCATGGACCCCACCATGTTGCCCAGGTGCTTGATCCCGTTGATGTACGGAAGGGCGCTGGTGATGAGGTGTCGAGCCATCGGGGGGCTGCTCCCAGGTCGGTCTGGCTGGTGCGTTCTGTGTCTCGCGAACGCGTCTTGCGAACCTTGAAATCGTATCCGACATGGGTGTGCCGCCCGCCTCCCGTTTTACGGGGTGGGAAGCGGGCGGCACGGGGGTTCTTCCAGATGGTGGTGCTACGGGTAGATGGTGGTGCTACGGGCGCCAGTCGATCAGTACGCCGTCGTAGAGCTCCGCGTCCGTGAGCTCCAGGGGCGTCGGGCCCGCGTGGAAGAAGGCCGTGTTGTCGGTCTTCAGCTTGCGGAGGTAGTCGAAGGCCTTGTTCTCGTGGTCGCCGAACGCGACGAACGAGAAGAACACGGAGGCGTGCGACTTCGCGGCGTCGGTCAGGGACTGGGTGGCCGGGGTCTTCGCGTCCGGGGCGCCGTCCGTCTGGAAGACGACGAGGGCGGGGGTGCCGGGGGTGGCGTTCTTGTCGTAGTGCGTGAGTACGGCTTCTACGGCTGCGTGGTAACTGGTGCGGCC
>NZ_JBXVPZ010000453.1:0-7674 GCF_057961495.1 Streptomyces sp. P5F9
CGCCCGGCCTCGCCGACCGGCTCCGCGAGGAACGCGCCGAAGCCCTCCTCCTGGAACAACGGCACGGACTCGTCGCCCCCGGCCACAGCGCGGCCCCGCTGCGCCTGCACATCTCCGACACGATCCGGGACATCACGGACGGCGTCGTAGAACTGGAAGAAGCCGTGCGGGAGAGGCTCCGGCTGCCCCGGGCGCGGCGGGCGTCCGTGCCCGAGCGGTTGCGGCGGATCGCCGGGCTGCTCGACGAGGTGGCCGCCGACGCCGTACTCGCGGCGCATGTACGGGACGAGACGCGGCGGATGGCGCGGCGCTGTGCGCGTGCGCTGGGGGACACCGAGACGGTCGTACGGGTGTCGGGGCGCTGCCCCTGGTGCGACTCGGTCTCGTTGCGGGCCTTCCCGGACCGCGGCGCGGTGCTCTGTGTGAACCCGGCCTGCCGCTGCTCGGTGCCGGACTGCGGCTGCCACGACGACCCGGCCTACCGGCACACCTGGAACGAGGGGGAGTGGGAGCGATGACGACGTTCACCAGGGGTGGGCTGCCGACGTTGATTCCCGGGCCGCTCGCCGCGCAGGAGGCCGGGGTCGCGCCCGCCACCATCCGCAAGTGGGTCCAGCTCGGGCATCTGGCGCCGGTCGGCAAGGCGGGGCGCGCGCAGCTGTTCCGGCTGGAGGACGTGTTCGCCGCGGAACGTGCCGCCGGGGGCGGTCGCCGCGCACGCTGAGGGACGGCGATGGACGGCCACCCCGCTCCCCTCTCTTCTGTACGGGGGTCTGTACGCGCGTCTGTACGGGGGCGGGGGTGGCCGACCTCTTTCGGTATTGATGGGGAACCGGTGCCGTTTTCGGTGCGTTGGAGCATCATGGAGGCATTCGGTCTCCGGCGCCGGGGGAGGTGTTCCGTGTCGTACCCGACACCGTGGCAGGGGCAGTGGCCAGGACCGCACCAGCCGTCGCCGGCACAGGCCGGGGCGTCGATGCTGGCCGCGACCGCGGACCGGGAGCGGGCGGTGGACGTCCTCCGGGCCGGTTTCGCCGAGGGGCGGCTGCGCGAGGACGAGCTGGAGAAGCGAGTCGCCCGGGCCTACGACGCCCGCACGGTGGGCGAGTTGATGCTGCTGGTCGCCGATCTGCCCCAGGGCCCACAGGTGACGCCTGTCGTGCAGGGGCCGCCGCCGGGATTCCGGCCGGTGCCGCCGACGTTCCTGCCGCCCCCGGTGCCGCCGACCAACGGCAAGGCGGTCGGCTCGCTGGTCTGCGGCCTGCTCATCGTGCCGACGCTGGGCCTCACCGGCATCCCCGCGGTGATCCTCGGCCACACCGCCCGCGCCGAGATACAGCGGACGGACGAGGGCGGCGACGGCCTCGCCCTCACCGGTCTGGTCTTCGGCTGGCTCGCGGTGACGGGCTGGGCCCTGATGCTGCTCCTGATGATCGCGGCGACGGCGAGCTCTCCCTGAGGGGCGTGTGCCGTAGATTCGAAGATCGCGGAGCGGGGGCGGCTTCGGCATCTTCCGTGTCGAGCCGTGGGTGGCATCCATTTGTTTTGACCGCAGCGAATGAGGTAGGTACGCTCAGACCTTGTGCCTGGGGTGTGCCCTGGCTCCCGTGCGTGCCTTGAACCGCACTAGGGGAGTCGACACCGGCCACCGCGATCCGCGCCCCTTTTGCTTACCGGCGAAAGTCTGCGCGATCCGACACACCCGACCGCGTGGGTCGGCGACGTTCCAGGTTAGCTTCACCATCGGCACACAGAAACCGGAGAAGTAGTGCCTACGATCCAGCAGCTGGTCCGGAAGGGCCGGCAGGACAAGGTCGAGAAGAACAAGACGCCCGCGCTTGAGGGCTCGCCCCAGCGCCGTGGCGTCTGCACGCGTGTGTTCACGACCACCCCGAAGAAGCCGAACTCGGCCCTGCGTAAGGTCGCGCGTGTGCGTCTGACCAGCGGGATCGAAGTCACCGCTTACATTCCGGGTGAGGGACACAACCTGCAGGAGCACTCCATCGTGCTCGTGCGCGGCGGCCGTGTGAAGGACCTGCCCGGTGTTCGCTACAAGATCATCCGCGGTTCGCTTGACACCCAGGGTGTGAAGAACCGCAAGCAGGCCCGCAGCCGCTACGGCGCCAAGAAGGAGAAGTAGAAAATGCCTCGTAAGGGCCCCGCCCCGAAGCGCCCGGTCATCATCGACCCGGTCTACGGTTCTCCTCTTGTCACCTCCCTGATCAACAAGGTGCTGCTGAACGGCAAGCGCTCCACCGCCGAGCGCATCGTGTACGGCGCCATGGAGGGCCTGCGCGAGAAGACCAGCAACGACCCGGTCATCACGCTGAAGCGCGCGCTGGAGAACATCAAGCCCACGCTTGAGGTCAAGTCCCGCCGAGTCGGCGGTGCGACGTACCAGGTTCCGATCGAGGTCAAGCCCGGTCGCGCCAACACGCTCGCGCTGCGCTGGCTGGTCGGTTACTCCCGCGCCCGTCGCGAGAAGACCATGACCGAGCGTCTGCTCAACGAGCTTCTCGACGCTTCGAACGGCCTCGGCGCGGCCGTCAAGAAGCGCGAGGACACCCACAAGATGGCCGAGTCCAACAAGGCCTTCGCGCACTACCGCTGGTAGTCGCAGACCCCATCGAGACCGAGAGAAGACTGAAGCCTTATGGCTACCACTTCACTTGACCTGGCCAAGGTCCGCAACATCGGGATCATGGCCCACATCGACGCGGGCAAGACGACCACCACCGAGCGGATCCTCTTCTACACCGGCGTCAGCTACAAGATCGGTGAAGTCCACGACGGCGCCGCCACCATGGACTGGATGGAGCAGGAGCAGGAGCGTGGCATCACGATCACCTCTGCTGCCACCACCTGTCACTGGCCGCTTGAGGACAACGACTACACCATCAACATCATCGACACCCCGGGGCACGTCGACTTCACCGTCGAGGTGGAGCGTTCGCTGCGCGTCCTCGACGGTGCCGTCACGGTGTTCGACGGTGTCGCCGGTGTCGAGCCGCAGTCCGAGACGGTGTGGCGTCAGGCCGACCGTTACGGCGTCCCGCGCATCTGCTTCGTGAACAAGCTCGACCGGACCGGCGCGGAGTTCCACCGCTGCGTCGACATGATCAAGGACCGCCTCGGTGCGGTGCCGCTGATCATGCAGCTGCCGATCGGTGCCGAGATGGACTTCAAGGGCGTTGTGGACCTGGTCCGCATGAAGGCGCTCGTGTGGTCCGCCGAGGCGGCGAAGGGCGAGATGTACGACGTCGTCGACATCCCGGCCACGCACGCCGAGGCCGCCGAGGAGTACCGCGGCAAGCTGGTCGAGGCCGTCGCCGAGAACGACGACGAGATCATGGAGCTGTTCCTGGAGGGCGTCGAGCCCACCGAGGAGCAGCTGTACGCCGCGATCCGCCGCGTCACCATCGCGTCCGGCAAGTCCAAGGGCATCACGGTCACCCCGGTGTTCTGTGGCACCGCGTTCAAGAACAAGGGCGTCCAGCCCCTGCTCGACGCGGTCGTGCGCTACCTGCCGACCCCCCTGGATGTCGAGGCCATCGAAGGCCACGACGTCAAGGACCCCGAGGTCGTCGTCAAGCGCAAGCCGTCCGTGGACGAGCCGCTGTCCGCGCTCGCGTTCAAGATCATGAGCGACCCGCACCTGGGCAAGCTCACCTTCGTCCGGGTCTACTCGGGCCGCCTGGAGGCGGGTTCGGCAGTGCTGAACTCGGTCAAGGGCAAGAAGGAGCGCATCGGCAAGATCTACCGCATGCACGCGAACAAGCGTGAGGAGATCGAGTCGGTGGGCGCCGGCGACATCGTCGCCGTCATGGGCCTGAAGCAGACCACCACCGGTGAGACGCTGTCCGACGACAAGAACCCGGTCATCCTGGAGTCCATGGACTTCCCGGCGCCGGTCATTCAGGTCGCCATCGAGCCCAAGTCCAAGGGTGACCAGGAGAAGCTGGGTGTAGCCATCCAGCGTCTCGCGGAGGAGGACCCCTCCTTCCAGGTTCACTCGGACGAGGAGACCGGCCAGACCATCATCGGCGGTATGGGCGAGCTGCACCTTGAGGTGCTGGTCGACCGTATGCGCCGTGAGTTCAAGGTCGAGGCCAACGTCGGTAAGCCGCAGGTCGCGTACCGTGAGACGATCCGCAAGGCCGTCGAGCGTGTGGACTACACCCACAAGAAGCAGACCGGTGGTACCGGTCAGTTCGCCAAGGTGCAGATCGCGATCGAGCCCATCACCGAGGCCGACGGTCCGGCGTACGAGTTCGTGAACAAGGTCACCGGTGGCCGTATCCCGCGGGAGTACATCCCGTCGGTGGACGCCGGTGCGCAGGAGGCCATGCAGTTCGGCATCCTCGCCGGGTACGAGATGACGGGTGTCCGCATCACGCTGCTCGACGGTGCCTACCACGAGGTCGACTCCTCCGAGCTCGCGTTCAAGATCGCCGGCTCGCAGGCCTTCAAGGAGGCCGCGCGCAAGGCGTCCCCCGTGCTCCTTGAGCCGATGATGGCCGTCGAGGTCACCACGCCCGAGGACTACATGGGTGACGTCATCGGCGACATCAACTCCCGCCGTGGCCAGATCCAGGCCATGGAGGAGCGTGCCGGTGCACGCGTCGTGAAGGGCCTCGTGCCCCTCTCGGAGATGTTCGGCTACGTCGGCGACCTCCGCAGCAAGACCTCGGGTCGCGCAAGCTACTCGATGCAGTTCGACTCCTACGCCGAGGTTCCCCGGAACGTCGCCGAGGAGATCATCGCGAAGGCCAAGGGCGAGTAACACACACCGTTTGCACGCTTTAGGCTTGACACCGACCGCCGGGGTCCGAAGACCGGCAGCGGGACGAGAGATCGTCCCCGGAAACCGGGAGCAGAACCCCGGCGGGCGGCATCCCAGCAAAGATCACCTGGCGCCGATGAGTAAGGCGTACCAGAACCACTCCACAGGAGGACCCAGTGGCGAAGGCGAAGTTCGAGCGGACTAAGCCGCACGTCAACATCGGCACCATCGGTCACATCGACCACGGTAAGACGACCCTCACGGCCGCCATTACCAAGGTGCTGCACGACGCGTACCCGGACCTGAACGAGGCCTCGGCCTTCGACCAGATCGACAAGGCTCCTGAGGAGCGCCAGCGCGGTATCACGATCTCGATCGCGCACGTCGAGTACCAGACCGAGACGCGTCACTACGCCCACGTCGACTGCCCCGGTCACGCGGACTACATCAAGAACATGATCACGGGTGCCGCGCAGATGGACGGCGCGATCCTCGTGGTCGCCGCCACCGACGGCCCGATGCCGCAGACCAAGGAGCACGTGCTCCTGGCCCGCCAGGTCGGCGTTCCGTACATCGTCGTCGCCCTGAACAAGGCCGACATGGTGGACGACGAGGAGATCCTGGAGCTCGTCGAGCTTGAGGTCCGTGAGCTCCTCTCCGAGTACGAGTTCCCGGGCGACGACCTGCCGGTCGTCAAGGTCTCGGCGCTCAAGGCTCTTGAGGGCGACAAGGAGTGGGGCCAGACGGTCCTCGACCTGATGGCCGCCGTCGACGAGTCGATCCCGACCCCCGAGCGTGACGTCGACAAGCCTTTCCTCATGCCCGTCGAGGACGTCTTCACGATCACCGGTCGCGGTACGGTCGTCACCGGCCGTATCGAGCGTGGTGTCCTGAAGGTCAACGAGACCGTTGACATCATCGGCATCAAGCAGGAGAAGACCACCACCACGGTCACCGGCATCGAGATGTTCCGCAAGCTGCTCGACGAGGGCCAGGCGGGCGAGAACGTCGGCCTGCTCCTCCGTGGCATCAAGCGCGAGGACGTCGAGCGCGGCCAGGTCATCATCAAGCCCGGCTCGGTCACCCCGCACACGGAGTTCGAGGCCCAGGCGTACATCCTGTCCAAGGACGAGGGTGGCCGTCACACGCCGTTCTTCAACAACTACCGTCCCCAGTTCTACTTCCGCACCACGGACGTGACCGGCGTCGTGACCCTCCCCGAGGGCACCGAGATGGTCATGCCGGGCGACAACACTGAGATGACGGTTTCGCTCATCCAGCCCGTCGCCATGGAAGAGGGCCTGAAGTTCGCCATCCGCGAGGGTGGTCGCACGGTGGGCGCCGGCCAGGTCACCAAGATCAACAAGTAGTCTTGGCTGCTTGTCTTGGCTGATCCGACCGGTCTCTGACTGGTAGGTCTCGAAGGGGCCCGTACGACTTCGGTCGTACGGGCCTCTTTGTTGTTCGCCAACTGCCGCCCGCCGGTTGCTGTTACGAAACTATTCGGCGGGTACGACCCGTTGTCCCCTCCCTCCACTCGTCCCACCATTTGTCATGCCGCTGAGCAAATTCGCTTCGGAGGGATGAGTCATGGGCGAGCGCGTGAGCCGAAGAGCCGTTCTGGGTGCGGGACTTGCCGCAGTGCCGGTGCTGTCGTCGGGGGCCCCGCGGTCCATGGACGCGGGTGGGTACATCTCCTTCTCGCGTACGACGGGCGCGTTCCCCCTCGTCGGGGCCCCGGTCGTGGTGGACCCCGACGATCACCCCGGCGTCGTACGGGTGGCAGGGGACCTGAGGGACGACATCGAACGCGTCACCGGCGTACGCCCCGGGAGCGCGCTCGCGCGAGCGCGTGAGGTGGTGCTGGTCGGGACGATCGGGCGCAGCGCGCTGATCGACGGCTTGGTGGCCGCCGGGAAGCTGGACGTGTCCGGGGTGCGGGGCCGGTGGGAGACCTCGTTGCAGACGGTGGTCGAGCGGCCGATGCCGGGTGTGGAGCGGGCGTTCGTCGTCGCGGGGAGCGACCCGCGCGGCACGATCTTCGGTGCGTACGACGTGTCGTACGGCATCGGGGTCTCGCCCTGGCACTGGTGGGACGACGTGCCGCCGACGCGGCGGGGCGAGGTGTGGGTGCGGCCCGGGCGGTACTCGCAAGGCACCCCGGTGGTGAAGTACCGCGGCTTCTTCATCAATGACGAGAATCCGGCGCTGGGGACGTGGGCGCCGGCGTACTTCGGGCCGGGCAAGGCGGCGGGGTATCCGGGGGGCTTCACCGCGGACTTCTACGCCCGGGTCTTCGAGGTGCTACTCCGCCTGAAGGGGAACTACCTCTGGCCGGCGGTGTGGGGGCGGGCCTTCGCGGAGGACGACCCGGAGAACCATCCGCGGGCCGCGGAGTATGGGATTGTCATGGGCACGTCGCACGAGGCGCCGATGATGCGGGGGATCGAGGAGTGGAACCGGCATGCCGTGGCCGCCGTCCGGGACTCCTCCGGCGCGATCGTGACCCCGGGGCACGATCCGTACGGCGGGACGGGGGAGTGGTCGTACCGGCTCAACTCCCAGGCGATACGCGCCTATTGGCGGGCCGGCGTGCAGCGGATGGTCGACCAGGGTTTCGAGGGTGTCGTCACGCTCGGCATGCGCGGTAACGGCGACACGAGCCTGCCCGACGGCGACGGCATCGAGCTGATGCAGGAGATCATCGCGGCGCAACGGCAGATCATCGAGGAGGTGACGGGCCGGCCGGCGGCGGCGACTCCGCAGGTGTGGACGTTGTACAAGGAGGTGCAGCGGTACTGGGACCGGGGGTTGAGGGCGCCGGACGACGTGACGGTGGTCCTCACGGACGACAACTGGGGGAACATCCGTAAGCATCCGGATGTAGGGGG
>NZ_JBXVPZ010000454.1:0-7662 GCF_057961495.1 Streptomyces sp. P5F9
CCCCCACCCCGCAGTCGCTCGGCCTGTACATCCTCGCCGCCCACCGCATGGAACCCAGCGGCACGATCGGCGGCTCGCGGCCGCAGGTCGCCTACGCGGGCCGCGTCACCGCCACCTCGGGCCCGCTGGCCGCCCTCGCCAAGGGCACCCCGTTCCTGACCGCCGTGAACCAGGAGTTCCCCGACCCGTCCCGCATCACCGGCGACCACCTGCTCCGCCGCACCGCCACGGACGCGACGTTCCAGCAGGTGATCTACGAGGACAGGCTGAGCAAGGTCGCGGGCGTCCCGGCGTGGCTGCTGACGATCGGCGGAGGCCTGGCCGCGCTCACGACGACCGGCGTCCTGCTGGCCGTACGGCGGTCCCGGCGGACGCGTCGGCCGGTGATCCCACCACCACCGGCGTTTCCACCACCGCCGACGCACGCTCCGGGTAGTTGACTCGGGAGGCCGGCACTGGTGGCCGGCACCGGTCACTGGACGCACTGCTGAACATGACGAAAGGGCACCGCTGAACATGACGAAAGGCACGAGCACATGAGCGAGTCGCAGCTGTGGGACGACGTCGACGACTACTTCATCAGCCAACTCACCCCGGACGACGAGGTGTTGGAGGCAGCCCTGCGCGACAGCGAGGCCGCCGGACTCCCGCAGATCGCCGTGAGCGCCGCCGAGGGCAAACTGCTGCACCTCCTGGCCCAGATCCAGGGTGCCTCGCGCATCCTGGAGATCGGCACGCTCGGCGGTTACAGCACGATCTGGCTGGCCCGCGCGCTGCCCGCCGACGGCCGGCTGATCTCCCTGGAGTACAGCCCGAAGCACGCCGAGGTCGCCACCCGCAACCTCGCCCGCGCGGGCCTCGACAAGATCGTCGAGGTGCGGGTGGGCCCGGCCCTGGAGTCCCTGGCCGAACTCGCCGCCGAGACCGCCGGGAACCCAGCCCCCTTCGACCTGGTCTTCATCGACGCCGACAAGGTCAACAACCCGCACTACGTGGAGTGGGCCCTCAAGCTCACCCGTCCCGGCAGCCTGATCATCGTCGACAACGTGGTCCGCGGCGGCCGGGTCGCCGACCCGGACAACTCATCGCCGGACGTCCAGGGCACGCGCACCGCGATCGAGTTGATCGGCTCGCACGCGCGCCTGTCGGGTACGGCGATCCAGACGGTGGGAAAGAAGGGCTACGACGGTTTCGCGCTGGCGCGCGTGCTGGCATAGCTTCTCCAGCTCCTCCCGGAGCGTCTCAGCTCTCGTGATAGAAGCCGACGTTGACGCTGCGCGGCCCGGTGCGGTCCTTGATGACGATCTCGCCGCTCCCGCCGCGCGGCAACGGCACGCTGCCGCCGTAGCCGACGGTCTGGGCGTACTCGCCGACGATCAGGCGCACTTCGGAGGACGGGTCGGGCTGGGAGCCGCGCAGCCAGCTCACCTGCCAGACGCCCTCGGGTCCGCACAGGAACTCCAGATGGACCCGCGAGATGAACAGCCAGTCGTCCGGTGTCACCAGCCGGCACACCGTCTCGTCGCGGCCCACCCGCAGCACCGCGCCCGGGTCGCTGGGCGCGTCGGCCATCAGCATGCCGGCTGTGGCGCCCTCGTCCGTCCCGGAGACCGAGGCCATGGTGAGTTCGAGCACGTGCGCTCCCCTGTGAAGTGTCCTTACAGCAGCGCGCGCATGATAAATCGCCCGGCGCCATCGCGTCCGGCACAATGAAGTCATGACCGAGCGAAAGCCACCGGGTGTGTCCTTCGAGTCCTGGGTCGACAAGCAGATCCGGGATGCCGAGCAGGCCGGAGAGTTCGCCCGACTCCCGGGCGCGGGAAAGCCGTTGCCGTCCGGTACCGACACGACGTACGACGAACTGTGGTGGATCAAGCAGAAGATGGCCCGCGAGGGCATCTCCGTGCTGCCGCCGACGCTGGCCCTGCGCAAAGAGGCCGAGGACGCTCTCGCTGCGGCGTACTCGGCCCCTTCGGAGCGGATCGCACGGCAGATCATCACCGAAGTCAACGTGAAGATCCGCGAGATGATGTTCAAGCCGCCGCCCGGCCCCCCGCTGGGAATGAAGCCGTACGACGTTGAAGAGGTCGCGCGGGAGTGGCGGCAGCGCCGGACGGTTGACGGACAAGGCTGAACCGGCTGCCTCCGCCGGTCACATGTGGTCACATGTGGAGAAGCCGCTCCGTCAGTTCGCGGTAGTCCCGCAGGGCCAGGCGGAGTTGCTCGGTGTCCTCCGAGCCGTCCGAGTCCTTGGACTCCCAGGAGCCGTGCAGGGTGGCGCGGCGCTTGGTGACGGCCTCCGTGAAGCGGGCGGCGACCTCTTCCAGTACGTGGTCGGCCTCCTCCACGGCGGACCGGGGCTCGTCGACGAACCCGGTGACCGCGTGCTGCAGCCGCAGGCTGAACTTGTCGCTCTCGTCGTGCGGCAGCAGGCTGCCGTTGCCGGAGGCGGCACCGGTGGCGGCGGGTGCGGGCTCGGGGGCGTGGACGGGGCGGGACGACTGCTCGGTGCGGCCTGTGCGCTCGGAGGAGCGCTCGGTGCCGGTCGTGTCGCCGGTGCGCGGGCTCGGGATCGCCCTCTCGGACCCTCGCGGTGTCGACTTGTCGTCGGCGGTCGTGCTACCCAACGGCCTGGTGCCGGACTCGGACCCGGACTCACGCGACGCCTTCTCGGCATCCCGTTGTTCGGTGGTCCTGTCGGTTTCCTTGCGGTCGGCGCGCTCCGCGTCCGTGTTGTCGCCGGTCGGCCGTATCGCGTCGGACATTAAGCTCAACTCCCCTTCAGTGCCTGCTTGTTGAATGAGCCGATCGAGTGGCGGCCGCCGCGCCCGTGCCCGTTGCCGTTACGGCTGCCACGGCTGCCGTCGCTCACCAGGTCGTCGAAGAAGGCGCGGGCTTCGAGCATGGCCTCGCGCATCTCCTCGGTGCCGGCCTGGCTCTCCGGTGCGCCGTTCGTCCGCGCGGTGACGACGCGGTGCACGCGCCGGTACCCGTGGACGTGGTCCGCGTGGTGCACGGACAGCGCGTCGAACTGCTTGTCGTACTCCTGGACGTCGGGGAAGCCCCGGGCTCCGGCGACCTCACCGAGCAGCTGGTCGACATCGGCCATCGCCTGGCGGGGCGAGTCGACGAACAGCTCCTGGGCGGCGGCCCAACGAGCCTGGTACTGCTCACGGGCCGCGGGCTCCAGCGGCCGCTCCTGCAGCGAACCGTGCTCCTGGACGCGCGCGCCGAGCTCCTGCTCGGCGGCCTTCGCGTCGCCGTCGTGCCGGGCCACGGTCCGGTCGTACTCGGGCCCGAAGCGGCGCTTCAGGCCCGAGCCGCCGGTCGCGCCTCGGGCACGCAGCGCCAGGGCCGCCGCGGCAGCGACCACGCCGACCACGATCACGATCAAAACGATGATCACGCCTGTGGACATGAGTGCCTTCCGGGTTCTTGGCCAACCTGCTCTCGTAGCCGGTCGGTTCCTCTACCGGGTTGCCTCAAAGGCCCCCTTCAAACGACGGCCACACCTCGGCGGAATTGATGGTGCCGGTGTGTCGATTCCGCCCCGCCCCGTTCGACGCACGGGTAAGAACCGATCGAGGAGGTTGTCATGGGTGAGGTCGTCGCACGGCTGGCCGTGTCGCTGGACGGGTACATCGCGGGCCCGGAGTCGGGGCCGGAGCATCCGCTGGGCATCGGCGGGGAGCGGTTGCACGCGTGGGTGTTCGGGCTGCGGAGCTTCCGGCGGATGCAGGGGATGGAGGGCGGGGCGGGCGGCCCGGACGACGAGTTGCTCGCCGCGTGGGTCGAGCGGCTGGGGCCGGTGGTCATGGGGCACGGGATGTTCGTCAGCGGGGAGGTCCCGTGGGGTGACGAACCGCCTTTCCACGCACCGGTGTTCGTCGTCACGCACCAGCCTCGCGCGTCGGTGGTGAAGAAGGGCGGCACGACCTACCACTTCGTCACCGAAGGCCCCGGCCGCGCACTGGAGCTGGCCCGCGAGGCGGCCGGCGACAAGGACGTCTCCCTGGCCGGCGGCGCCGATCTGGTCCAGCAGTTCATCCGCGCCGGGTGGCTGGACGAACTCCTCCTGCACGTCGTACCGGTCCTGGCGTGCGGCGGGCGCCGCCTGTTCGACAACGTGGGCGACGCGCACATCGAGTGGAAGAAGACCCAGGTCCTGGACTCCCCCGAGGTGACCCATATCCGGTTGCGCCGCACCCCCACCGGCTCCTGACAATGTCCGCATGACCTGGACGATCGCCCCGGAACCCTACGACTCCCCCGTCGCCGCCGCACTCTGGCGGGCGTACTACACCGAGGTCAGCGACCGCTGGTACCTGCTGCACGAGAACCACCGCACGGACCCCGCCGAACTGGAACGCGAGATCGCCGCCGTCACCGGCTCCGAACTCGCCCCGCCCGGCGGCCAGTTGCTGGTGGGGTGGTACGAGGGTGCGCCGGCCGGATCGGCGGGCGTACGACTCCTCGACGCTACGACCGCCGAGCTGACGAGGGTCTTCGTCCACGAGGGGATGCGCGGCCGGGGCGGCGCCCCGAGGCTCGTCACGGCCGCCGAGGACGCCGCCCGCGAGCTGGGCGCCAAGGTGATGATCCTCGACACCCGGAACGACCTGGTGGCGGCCCGCGCCCTGTACGCACGGCTCGGCTACAAGGAGACCGAGCGGCACAACGACGACCCGTACGCGGAGCATTGGTTCCGCAAAAACCTCGACTGACCTCACTCGACCGACCTCAACTGAGCGTCGCAGCCGTCCCGTTGTGCGGCTGCTCGCTGTCCGACCCGCACAACTCGCCGTTCAGTTCCTTCACCAGCTGGATCAGGTCGGTGGGCCGGTCCGGCCCCCACCAGTCGCCCAGGGCCTCCGCGAGGGACTCCTCCCGGGCCTGGGACAGCTTCTCGGCCACTTCCCGTCCCTGGTCGGTCAGTTGGAGGTCGAGGCCCTCGCGTACGGCCAGCCGCCGCTCCTCGACCTGGCGGACGGCGGCGAGGATGACGGGCAGCGGCACGGTGCTGCGCTCGGCCAGCACTCCCGGTTCCGCCCAGCCGTCCCGCTTGATGCGCAGGAGCAGCCAACTCGCCGCCGGCTGAAGGTCGTAGCCCGCCTTCGTGGTGATCGTCCGGTAGATCTCGCGGCGGCCCTCCCGCGTGCCGAGCACGGACAGCGCGCGGCAGACCTCGTCGTACGAGGACCGTTGGACGGGGTTGCTGGCGAGGGTCTCGGTGACGTCGGGGGCCGTGACCGAGCCGCGCAGCTTGTCCTCCTTGAGGAACCAGGCCAGGACGAAGCCGACCAGGGCGACAGGGGCGGCGTAGAGGAAGACGTCGGTGATGGAGGAGGCGTAGGCGTGGAGGGCCTCCGGGCGTACGGCGGACGGCAGTCGGGAGATTCCGCGCGGGTCCGACTCCAGGCCGTCCGGGGTGACGCCCGGCGGCAGCGAGGTACCCCGGAGAGCATCCGCGAGCTTGTCACCCAGCCGGCTCGCGAAGACCGTGCCGAAGATGGCGACACCGAACGAGGCCCCGATGGACCGGAAGAAGGTCGCGCCGGAGGTGGCGACGCCGAGATCCTCGTACGAGACGGCGTTCTGCACGATCAGCACCAACACCTGCATGACCAGGCCGAGTCCGAGCCCGAAGACGAAGAAGTACGCGCTCATCTCGGCGGTGGAACTGCCCTCGTCGAGTTGGTGGAGCAGCAGCAGGCCGAGGGCGGTGACACCGGTGCCCGCGATGGGGAACACCTTCCAGCGGCCGGTGCGGCTGACGATCTGGCCGGAGGCGGTGGACGAGATCAGCATGCCGAACACCATCGGCAGCATGTGGACACCGGACATGGTCGGGGTAATGCCCTGCACGACCTGGAGAAAGGTCGGCAGATAGGTCATCGCGCCGAACATCGCGAAGCCGACGATGAAGCTGATGACGGCGGCGAGGGTGAAGGTGCGGACGCGGAACAGCTTGAGCGGGAGGACGGGTTCGGCGGCCCGGCGCTCGACGGCGACGAACGCCCCGATCAGCACCACACCCAGCACCGCGAGCCCGATGATCTGCGGCGAGCCCCAGCCCCAGGTCGTGCCGCCGAGCGAGGCGACGAGGACCAGGCAGGTCGCGACCGCGGCGATGAGGAAGGTGCCGAGGTAGTCGATGACGTGCCGGGTCGACTTGCGCGGGATGTGCAGGGCGGTCGCGATGACGGCGAGGGCGACGACACCGACGGGGAGGTTGACGTAGAAGACCCAGCGCCAGCTCAGATGCTCGGTGAACAGCCCGCCGAGCAGCGGCCCGAGGACACTCGTCGCACCGAAGACGGCGCCGAACAGCCCCTGGTAGCGCCCGCGTTCGCGCGGTGAGACGACGTCACCGACGATCGCCATCGACAGCACGATCAGCCCACCGCCGCCGAGCCCCTGCAACGCCCGGAACCCGATCAGCTGGGGCATGTTCTGTGCGGCACCACAGAGCGCGGACCCGACGAGGAAGATCACGATCGCGATCTGGAACAGCCTTTTCCGGCCGTACTGGTCGCCCAGCTTGCCCCAGAGCGGAGTCGCGGCGGTCGACGCGAGCAGATACGCGGTGACCACCCACGACAGATGCTCCAGGCCGCCGAGATCGCTGACGATCGTCGGCAGCGCGGTCGACACGATGGTCTGGTCGAGGGCGGCGAGCAGCAGCCCGAGGAGCAGCGCCCCGATCGAGACGAGGACGTTGCCCGACACGTGTTCCTGGGCGGAACCGCCCCGCCGCGGGGGCCTCTCCGGTGGCTGCGCGTCCTGCACATTCCCCGTCATACCGTGCGCATCGCCGGCCATGAAGACCTCCCGAGGCTCTCGTTACACATCCATGGTGATCGGTATGGCCCGTTACGGCCTGTCGAGTCCGAGTGGAAGCTCGCATTCCGGGGGTCGGAGGAGACGGCGTGAAGGAGATCCGCATAACCTCTGGAGTTCGACGGGGAGGGACGAACACGTGAACGAGGCGAAGGACCACATATGCCCGCAGTGCGGGGCGCCCCGGACAGCCGACGGCTCCCCGTCCTGCGCCTGCACCCAACGGGCGTCCGACGCGCTGCGCGACGCGCGCACGGCGGAGGCGGCAGCGGCGGAGGACTTCGACCCGCTGCGGATCAGACCGTATGTGGAACTGGACGGCAACCCGCAGGAACAGACACCCGCACCGGCGCCACCGACGACTCCCGAGGGCGAGACCCAGCGGCTGCCGGCGGTCGAGGAGACGATGCCGCTGCGAGCGGTGACGCCCGCACCGGCTTATCGGAATCACGAGACATCGGCCCTCCCGGTCCCGGCGGACCTGAACCTGTTCGCGGACGGCGGGAGCGGCGAGGGCGACGGGGACACCCCGGAACACCCCACGGACGACGACACCTCCCCGCGCCGCCGCCACCGCCGCACCGTCCTCCTCGCCGTCACGGGAGCCGTCGTGGCGGTGGCCGCGGTGGCGGGTTTCGCGAGCGGCATGTTCTCGTACGAACCCCCGTCGCGTGACGAGGCGGCCCCTCAGGACGTACGGGCGAGCGTCCCGACGGCATCGAAGAGCGCGGCACCGGCCACACCGTCCACGAGCGGCTCCACGTCCGCCCAGCCGACGTCGGCGTCCCCGACCCCGTCACTCAGCGAGACCCCGTCCCCGAC
>NZ_JBXVPZ010000455.1:0-7644 GCF_057961495.1 Streptomyces sp. P5F9
GAACCCACCCCGGCCGTGCAGGCCGAGCCAACTCCCACCACGCAGGAACAGCCGCCCGTGCGTCCGGTCGCGCCCCCCGGCATTCCACTCGCCGGCCGCCGCGACCGGGACCGAAAAAGCCCCGGGCCGCTTCGAAGTTCCGTACAGGCCAGGCGCGTGGCCGAGCAGCTGCGCGAGACCTACGCTCAGCGCGCGAAGTTCTAGCCCTGCACGGGCCCCACAGCACAGCACATGAGATTCATCGGCAGAGTCAGCAGCACAGGAGGCAGCGCACGTGACCGTCGACCAGGCCGGCGTCGCTCAGGATGCCCAGCAGGGCGGTGCGCCCCAGGATGCCAAGTACCCGCCGGGCTCGCAGATCGAGGTCCGGGACGAGGAGTGGCTCGTACGGAACGTGACGCGCACGGCCCACGACGGTGAACGCATCGAGGCGGTCGGCGTCTCGGAGTTCGTCCGCGACCAGGAAGCCGTCTTCTTCACGAAGCTCGACGACGTCCAGCTGATGGACCCGAGCCGGACCAGGCTGACCGCCGACGACTCCCCCAACTTCCGGCGCAGCCGCCTGTTCCTCGAAGCCGTCCTGCGCAAGACCCCGCTCCCCCAGTCCGAGCGCGGCCTGGCCCTGGCGGACGGTTTCCTGCTCGACTCGCTCCCCTATCAGCACCGCCCCGCGCAGCTCGCACTGTCGGGCAGGAATCTGCGCCCGCGCATGCTCATCGCGGACGTGGTCGGCCTCGGCAAGACTCTCGAAATCGGCCTGACGCTGGCCGAGTTGATCCGCCGGGGCCGCGGCGAGCGCATCCTCGTCGTCACCCCGCAACACGTCCTGGAGCAGTTCCAGCACGAGCTGTGGACGCGTTTCGCGATCCCGCTGATCCGTCTCGACTCGGTCGGCATCGAGCGCATCCAGCGCGAAATCCCTGCCGGGCGGAACCCGTTCACGTACTTCAAGCGGGTCATCGTCTCCATCGACACGCTCAAGAACACCGACCAGTACAAGCATCACCTGGAGCACATCCAGTGGAACGCGGTCGTCATCGACGAGTCCCACAACCTCATCAACCGCGGCTCGCTCAGAAACCAGCTCGCCCGCCTCCTCGCACCGCAGACCGACGCGCTGATCCTGGCCTCCGCCACCCCTCACAACGGCAACGCCCGCTCCTTCGCCGAGCTGATCTCCCTCCTCGACCCGGCCGCCATCCGCGATCCGGAACGGTACGAGGCGAAGGACATCGAGCACCTCTTCATCCGCCGCACGAAGGTCAGTCCCGAGGTCCGCGAGCAGATGAAGGGCCAGTGGGCGGACCGCGGCCCGAGCGAGTCGGTGCACTGCGCGGCGACCGAGGCCGAGGAGAGGATCTTCGAGGAGCTGGCGGAGGTGTGGCTGCCGCAGACGGAGGGCAGCGCCTCGGTGAGCGAGAGCCGGCTGTTCCCGTACACGCTGCTGAAGTCCTTCCTGTCCTCGCATGCGGCGCTGGCGGCGACGGTCGGCGCACGTATCAAGACGCTCACGGCGAAGGAGTACGCCGTTCCCGGCCCCGAACTGGCCGCGCTGGAGCGCCTGAAGAGCCTGGCGGCCGACATGTCGGAGGCGGACTCGGCGAAGTTCAAGGCTCTCGTGGAGCAGTTGCGCGCGATCGGCATCGGCCCGAGGAGTGACGCCCGGGTCGTCGTCTTCTCCGAGCGCGTCCAGACGCTGGAGTGGCTGCGGACTGCCGTCCCCGCGGCTCTCGGCTTCAAGGGCAAGGCAGCCGAACAGGCGGCGCGAGTGATGCACGGTGGCCTGTCGGACGAGCAACAGATGCAGTGCGTCGAGGACTTCGGCCTGGCGAACGCCCCGGTGCGCATGCTTTTCACCGGCGATGTGGCCTCCGAGGGCGTCAACCTGCACCGCCAGTGCCACCAGCTCATCCACTACGACGTCCCGTGGTCCCTGATCCGCATCGAGCAGCGCAACGGCCGTATCGACCGCTACGGCCAGGCACACCCACCGCAGTTCCGCGCGCTGATCCTGACGAGCGAGGTCGAGGGCGCGAAGGACGACCGGACGGTCGCCGAACGCCTGCTGGAGCGGGAGGATGAGGCACACCGCAGCATGGGCACGGCGGAGGCCGTTTCCGGCCTGTACCGCGCGGAGGCGGAGGAGAAGTCCCTCATCCAGGACCTGCTGCGCGGCCGCACGGTGGACGAATCCCTCGACGCGACGGCCAAGGCGGCGGCAGCCGAGGATTCGGGCATCGACTTCCTGGCGGACTTCTTCGGCGCGGTGGGCTCCGATCCGCGAGAGCCGGACGGCGACGCCCCGCCCGCACCCGCCGACGTCCCGCGCCTGTTCACCGGCACCCGCGAGTTCATCGACGAGGCGCTACGAGAGGTCTTCCCCGACGCGCAGAAGCAGCTGGACCTGGACCAGGACCCGGAGACGGGCCTGATGTCGTTCAAGCCGCCGTCGGACCTCACCCACCGCATGAAGGCCCTCCCACTGGACTACCGTCGCGAACAGCGCCTGCACGAACGCCTGTTGGTGACACTGAACCGCAAACTCGCGGACCTCTCGCTGGTACGCGCCCGGGAGTCGTCCTCGTCCAGCTGGCCCGAGATCTCGCTGCTGACGGACCTCCACCCGGTCGTGGAATGGCTGACGGACAAGGTCCTGGTACGCCTGGGTCGCCAGGAGGCCCCGGTCATCACGGCGGACGTCCCGGCTCCCACCTATCTGATCCAGGGCATCTTCTCCAACACTCTCGGCCGCCCGACCGTGGTGAAGTGGATGGCGGTACGCGCCGGGGAAGACCCGACCGACGACATGGTGGGCGTCCTGCGCCGGGCGGGCGTCGGCCCGACCATGGCCAACCCGCTCCACCGCCACGACCTCGACCTGCTGGCTTCCGGTATCCCGGGCGCCCTGAAGGCGGCGGAGGAATTCCTGCGCCGCCACAGCGACAAGTGGGACAAGGCGCTGATCGACCCGATCGAGAAGTACAAGCAGCGCCTGGGCGACTGGGAACAGCCGACGCTGGCGGGCGAGCGCACCAAGTCGGACCTGGCCGGCCTGGCCGACTCGCTCCTGACCACCGGCCGCCCGATGCTCCGCGTGCTCGCGGTCCTGGACTCGGCGGCCTGATTCCCGTCACCCACCCGATCCGCTTGGTCCATCCGACCCTTACGAGGTTCTTCCAGCCATGACGTACGACTCACTCGTCAACCGCGGTGACTACTTCTCCGCGCACTACCTGGCCGAGGTCTTCCCCAAGGACCTCAAGTCGGGGCTGCTGGCGGCCTGGAAGGAGCGGGAGGACGCGGCGAAGGACTCCGAGGCGTCGGCATCGGGTTCCGCGGCTCACGCCGACGTCCTGCCGGTGACTCCGCGCGCGGGCCTGCGCGAGCTTCGCCGCCCCTATTTCAGGACCCGCGCCTCCTTCGCCGAGGCGGCCGTGGAATCGGACGACACGACGACGTACGACTCACCGCTGTGGCGCGAGCGCGCGGCCGAGCTGAACGCCTCGGTGCTGCGCGCCCTCGGCTACGACGCCAAGCCGCAGACGCTGACGATGCAGCGCGCGGACCACGACTACGAGGTGCAGGTAGCGCATGCCGAACCCGGCCTGGTGGCCCTGGACTGCGGCTGGGCGGCGGAACCGGACGCGGCGCTGGATCCGGAGGGGGCAGGCCGGCTGCTGAACCGACTGCCGCTGGAGGGCTCGTCGGAGGTGGTGACGGGCTCGAAGCTGGCGTCGTTCCTGTTCGCGTGCGAGGACGCGCCACGGTATGTGCTGCTGCTGATCGGCGGCGTCGTGGTGCTCGCCGACCGTGCGGTATGGGGCGAGGGCCGCTACCTGGCAGCCTCGCTGGACGCGGCGCTGGAACGCAACGACGTACGCGCGGGCGGCGAACTCGACACGATCGCCGCCCTGTTCGGCGCGGACTCGCTGCGGACGCCGGAAGAGGGCGGCGAGAACCCCCTCGCCGGGCTGGTCGACAAGTCCACCAAGCATGCGGTGGGCGTGTCGAGCGACCTGCGGGACGGCCTGCGGCTGTCGGTGGAGCTGATCGCCAACGAGGTTCTGGAGCGGATGCGGGGGGCGGGTGTCCGCCCGGAGGACGTGAAGGAACTCCCTGAACTGTCAAGGCAGTTGACGCGGGAGTCGCTGCGCTATCTGTACCGGATCCTGTTCCTGTTGTACGCGGAGGCGCGGCCGGAGCTGGGCATCCTGCCGTCGGACTATCCGGAGTACCACCAGGGGTACGGGCTCGGGCGGCTGGGCGAGTTGGTGGCGGAACGGGATCTGGTCGGGGAGAAGGCCCGCGAGGGCTTCTACCTGTACGAGTCGCTGGACCTGCTGTTCAGGAAGGTGCAGGAGGGCTACCGGCCGCGTCGTACGCACGGCGAGGTGGCGTCAGGGGCGAATGCCGGGTCTGAATCCGAGTCCAAGCCCAAGTCCGAAGACATCGGCCTGCGCTTCGAGCCGCTTCACTCCAAGCTCTTCGAGGCGGAGTCGATCCGCCTGATCGGCAAGACGTCCGTCTCGGACCCGCGTTTCGACGAGGACGAGACAGGCGTGCCCCGGTACGTCGACACCCGGCTCAGGAACGCCACCCTGTACCGCGTCCTGCGTCTGCTGATGCTCACCGGCGGCAAGAAGGGCGAGCGTGGCGGCTTCATCTCGTACGCCCAGCTCGGCATCAACCAACTGGGCGCTGTCTACGAGGGGTTGATGTCGTACTCCGGCTTCGTCGCGAGCGAGGAGCTGTACGAGGTCGCCAAGGGCGGGGACGCGAAGGACGGGTCGTGGCTGGTGCCGGCGTCGAAGGCGGACGAGTACGCGGACTCCGTCTTCGTGCGTCGGAAGGACGAGGAGACGGGCGAGGACGTACGGGTCCGGTATCGCCCGGGGTCGTTCGTGTACCGCCTGTCGGGGCGGGACCGGCAGACCTCGGCCTCGTACTACACGCCGGAGTCGCTGACCAAGGTGACGGTGCAGCTGGCGTTGCAGCACCGGCTGGACCAGGACGGCGAGGAGACGGCGGCACGTGAGCTGCTGGACTGGAAGATCTGCGAACCGGCGCTGGGCTCGGGTGCGTTCCTGAACGAGGCCATCAATCAGGTGGCGGCGGAGTACCTGCGGCGGCGGCAGGACGAGCTGGGCGTCGCGATCGACACGGAGAAGTACGCGGTCGAGCTGCAGAAGGCGAAGGCGTACATCGCGCTCCACAACTCCTATGGCGTGGACCTCAATTCGACGGCTGTGGAGCTGGCGGAGGTCTCGCTCTGGCTCAACACGATGCATCCCGGGATGGAAGCGCCGTGGTTCGGACTGCATCTGCGGCGGGGCAACTCGCTCATCGGCGGCCGTAGGGAGGTGTACGCCGCCGAAAAGCTGAAGAAGGGGGGCTGGCTGGGTGCCACGCCGGAGCGCCTTCCGCTGATGGAGGCGGCGAAGGCCGGGGCGGGAAACTGCCTGCCTGACGGTGCCGTCCATCACTTCCTGCTTCCCGCGAAGGAGTGGGGCGCGGTCGCGGCCGAGAAGGAGGCGAAGGCCCTGGCGCCGGAGGCCGCGAAGGCGCTGGCCGCCTGGCGCAAGGCGATCACGAAGTCGCCGAGCGCCAAGCAGACGGCCCGGTTGCAGGCCCTGGCGGGGCGCGCCGAGTACGTGTGGGATCTCGTCGTACGCCGCCTGGAGATCTCAGAGCGGGAGATCTCCCGGAAGATCGACGTGTGGGGTGCGGAGGAGGGATGGATCCGCACACCGGAGAATGCGGTTCCGAGAGAGAAGGTGCTCGCCGACCTGGAAGCGGTCGACACCCCGTACTGGCGCCTGCGGACGCTGATGAACGCGTGGTGCGCGTTGTGGTTCTGGCCGGTTCAGGAAGCGTCCCTGCTGGACGGCTCCGACGAGCGGTACGCGCGGGTGGCGGACGTGGAGAAGGGCGCAGCGGATTATGAGTCCGCCGCGCTGATGGAGTGGGAGTCCGAGGACCTGTTCGGTGGTGTGGAGTCGGGCTCGCTGACGCGGGAAGCGGTGGAGAAGCGGCGTACGGGGCGGGGGCGTGGCCGCAAGGAGGCCATCGCTGAGAAGCGCCGGGCGGTTATCCCGCTGGCCGACCTGGACGACTGGCTGGACTTCGCCGAGTCGCTTCTTGGTACGCATGACGTGCCGGAGGACTCGTTGGTGGCCGGCTTTACGTCGCTGGACCAGATCGAGGAGTACGAGGACCAGCTGCCGGATCTGATGGGCATGGATCGGTCTTACTGGTTGGAGAGCCGGTTCCCGTGGGTGGCTGTTGCGGGGGATGTCGCGCGGCAACAGGGCTTCTTTCATTGGGAGTTGGAGTTCGCGCAAGTTTTTGGGGCGCGGGGTGGGTTTGATTTGCAGGTGGGGAATCCGCCTTGGGTTCGGCCGCAGTGGATGGAGGATCTGGTTCTGGCGGAGTTGGAGCCTTGGTTCGTGCTGGCCGAGAAGCCCAGTGCGGCGGAATGGCGACTTCGCAAGGAAGACGTGGTGGGCACCTGTACTGACAGCCAGAGTTTCCTCCTCGACGAGCTGGCCACCCATGCTGGGACTGTCGCCGTACTGAGCAGTCCTGCCGCCTATCCGCTTCTCGTTGGCACCCGGAGTGATCTCTACCGCGCCTTCATGGCGCAGGTATGGCGGAACATCGCACCGCATGGCAGGGCGGGCCTGATCCACCCGGACACACACTTTGGCGGCGTACGCGAGGGAGTGATCCGTGCTGCCGCGTACCGGCATCTCCGGGTCCACGCGCATTTCGTGAACTCGTCCAGATGGGCATTCGATGACCTGAACTGGTCACAAGAATTCGGGATGCACATTTACGGTAAGCCACAAGAGCCTGAATTCCTACACGTGAGCGAACTTCGAGACGCCGATGTCCTCCTTGATTCGCTAACCCACGACGGACGCGGCCCAACACCCGGCATCAAGCACAACGGCTCGTGGGACATTCGGCCGCATCGTGAGCGCGTGGTGCATGTGAACACTGCACTTCTGGCCAGTTGGCATGTATTGACGGGCTCGACAGATGGAGCGGCTCAAACCCCCCTGCTGTACCCGGTCCTCATTGGCGAACAGGGAGCGATCGAAGCGCTGGCCGCCTATCACCGCACCCTGGCCGATTACCGCCCGATGATCTCAAATGGTTACAACGAGACCAACGCCAAGAAGGACGGGTTGATCCGCTGGGGCAACCAGGCTGTCCATAAGCTCTCTGAGGCAATCCTCCAAGGACCGCACTTCGCATCGGCGCTTCCCTTCTCGAAGGAGCCGAAAATTCCCTGCCGGAGCAACAGGGATTGGGACTTGCTCAGGCCAGCCGAGCTGCCCGAGGCGTACATTCCCGTGACCAATTACGTGCGCGCCACCGACGAGGCCACGTACCTAGCGGCCCAGGACTCCTGGCGTGAAAATCCGTTCACCACGTACTTCCGGCTGGCCTGGCGAGTCATGATCCCGTTCGACAGCAGTCGTTGCCTGCACGCCGCTCTCCTCCCGCCCGGCCCAGCCCACGTCCACACCGTGAACTCGGCAGCCCTGAAGGACGACCGGCTGACCGCCCTCAACGCGGGTTTCTGGGCAGCACTGCCGCTTGACTACCTGCTGCGCATCACCGGACGCTCGCATCTCC
>NZ_JBXVPZ010000456.1:0-7605 GCF_057961495.1 Streptomyces sp. P5F9
TGGGGTTGTGACGCGGGGGGAGGCGGGGCTCGGCATCCAGAGTTCTGAACGGCGGTGAGGCGGGACTCGGTATCCAGATCGCGTGCGAGGGTAGGCTAACCTAACCTCGTGTTGGTCGACAGCCCCCCAGAACAGCGCGCGGAGACCGCCCCCGCGCCCCCAACCCGCCGGGCGATACGTGTCCTTGGGCTCTTCGCGTCCGTGGCGCTCCTGGTCCTCGTGGCCCTGGCGAGCATCGCGATCGGCGCGAAATCGCTGCCGTTGGGGGATGTGTGGCACGGCCTGTTCCATGACTCGGGAACGTATGCGGACGTCGTGGTCGGCGACCGGATCTCCCGTACGGTCCTCGGGCTGCTGGCCGGTGCCGCGCTCGGCCTGTCCGGCGCCGTCCTCCAGGCGCTCACCCGCAACCCTCTCGCCGACCCCGGCCTGCTCGGCATCAACGCCGGCGCCTCGGCCGCGGTCGTCACCGCGATCACCTACTTCGGTGTCACCTCGCTGAGCGGGTACGTCTGGTTCGCCTTCGCGGGCGCGGCGGTGGTCGGCGTGCTGGTCTGGTTCCTGGGCGGCAGCCGGGGCGCCACCCCGGTCCGCCTCGCGCTCGCCGGCACCGCGATCAGCGCCGCGCTCTACGGCTATCTCCAGGCCGTCATGATCATGGACGACGCGGCGCTGTCCAAGATGCGCTTCTGGACGGTCGGTTCACTGGCCTCGGCCACCGGCTCGACGATCACGCAGGTCGCGCCGTTCTTCGCGGTCGGCACGGTGATCTCCCTGCTGCTCGCCCGGCCGCTCAACGCGGTCGCGATGGGCGACGACACGGCCCGCGCCCTCGGCGCCAACCTCAACCGGACCCGCGCGCTCGCCATGCTCTCCGCGACCGTGCTGTGCGGAGCGGCCACCGCCGCCTGCGGCCCGATCGTGTTCGTCGGCCTGATGGTGCCGCACGTGGTGCGCTCCTTCACCGGCCCCGACCTGCGCTGGATCCTGCCGTACGCCACGATCCTGTCGCCCGTGCTGCTGCTCGGCGCGGACGTCCTCGGCCGGTTGATCGCGCGGCCCGCGGAACTTCAGGTCGGCATCGTCACCGCGGTCATCGGCGGGCCGGTCTTCATCTATCTCGTGCGGCGCCGAAGGACGACTCAGCTGTGAATCTCTCTTCAACGACGGCGCAGAACGGCTCAGTTGACAAGGCCGCACCGACTCGGGCTCTCCGTACCCGGGCCGTACGGACCGGCGGCTTCTCCCTCCGCCTCGATCTCCGTGCCTTCACGGTCGTCGTCCTGCTCCTGGTCTGCGCGCTCGCCGCGAGTGTCGTGCTGATCGGTACCGGGGACTTCCCGATCCCGGCCGGTGACGTCCTCAAGACGCTGTTCGGGGGCGGTGACGCGGGACAGGAGTTCATCGTCAACGAGCTGCGGCTGCCGCGTGTCCTCGTCGGGCTGCTGGTCGGTGCCTCGCTCGGGCTGGGCGGTGCGCTGTTCCAGTCCATCTCCCGCAATCCGCTGGGCAGTCCGGACGTGCTCGGCCTCTCGCAGGGGTCGACGGCCGGGGCGCTCGTCGTCATCGTGCTGTTCTCCGGCAGCGCGACCGCCGTCACCCTCGGGGCGCTCGTCGGCGGTCTGGTGACCGGGGTCGCGATCTACCTGCTCGCCTGGAAGCAGGGGGTGCACGGGTACCGGCTCGTCCTGGTCGGCATCGGCGTCTCCGCCGTGGTCACCGCGGTCAACGGCTATCTGCTCACCAAGGCCGACCTCGTCGACGCGGCCCGCGCGGTCGTGTGGATGACCGGTTCCCTCAACGGCCGTGACTGGACCCAGGTCTGGCCGCTCCTCGCGCTGTGCGCCGTACTGCTGCCGCTCGTCCTCGCCAACGCGCGCGGGCTGCGGATGATGGAGATGGGTGACGATGTGTCGTACGCCCTCGGGGTGCGCGTCGAGCGCGTACGGCTGCTGCTGATGGTGGCCGCCGTGCTGCTCACCGCGGCCGCTACCGCCGCCGCCGGACCGGTCGGTTTCGTCGCGCTTACGTCGCCGCAGCTCGCCCGGCGCCTGACCCGCTCGCCGGGTCCGAACCTCGTGCCCTCGCTGTGCATGGGCGCCACCCTGCTGGTCACCGCCGACTGGGTTTCCCAACGGGCGTTCGGCGCCGACCAGTTGCCCGTGGGCGTGGTCACCGGCGTCCTCGGCGGGGTCTACCTGCTGTGGCTCCTGGTCACCGAGCGCAAGGCGGGGCGGATATGAGCAACCAGAGCAACCAGAGCGGCCTCAGCAGCGGGCTGAACAATCGAAGGAGCACCGTGAACCGCCTGTCCGCCGAGAACGTCACCCTCGCCTACGACCAGCGCGTCATCGCACGCGAGTTGTCCGTGGAGATACCCGACAACTCCTTCACGGTGATCGTCGGCCCGAACGCGTGCGGCAAGTCCACGCTGCTGCGGGCACTGTCACGGATGCTGAAGCCGAACGAGGGCCGGGTGCTGCTCGACGGGCAGGTCATCCAGTCGATGCCGGCGAAGAAGGTCGCGCGCACCCTGGGCCTGCTCCCGCAGTCGTCCATCGCGCCCGACGGCATCACCGTCGGCGACCTCGTGGGCCGCGGCCGGTACCCGCACCAGGGCATCCTGCGGCAGTGGTCCACCGAGGACGAGCGGGTCGTACAGGAGTCGATGGCGCAGACCGGAGTCGCCGAGCTCGCCGATCGCTATGTCGACGAACTGTCCGGCGGGCAGCGGCAGCGCGTGTGGATCGCGATGGCGCTCGCCCAGCAGACGCCCCTGCTGCTGCTCGACGAGCCGACCACCTACCTGGACATCCAGCACCAGATCGACGTCCTCGACCTGTGCGCCGAACTGCACGAGGAGCAGGGCCGCACGCTGGTCGCGGTGTTGCACGACCTCAACCACGCCGCCCGGTACGCCACCCACCTCATCGCGCTGCGGGAGGGCGCGGTCATCGCGGAGGGCGCGCCGGGCGACATCGTCACGGCCGAGCTGGTCGAGGAGGTCTTCGGGCTGCGCTGCCAGGTCATCGACGACCCGGAGACGGGGACACCGCTGGTGGTGCCGGCGGCGCGCAAGGCACGCGCGCGTGCGGGAGCCCCGGCGGGGGCAGGGACCGCAGCGGTGGCTACAGAAGCTTCCTGAGGCGGAACAGGTCGAACACGTTGGCCTCCAGCTTCACCCGGCCCGAGCCCCAGGCCTTCGCGAAGTTCAGGCCGCCGTCGACCATGGCGACCAGGTCGTCGCCCGCCATGGTCAGCCTGATCTGGGCCTTCTCCGCAGGAAGGCCCTGCACGGTCTCGTCCACCACGATGCGGCCGCCGGTGAGCCGGCCGACGAACGTGACGTCGAGGTCGGTGATCCGGCAGCTGACCGAACGGTCCATGGCCGCGGCGGCGCGGACATTCCCATCGGCCTTCTGCATGTTGTCCGAGAGCTTTTCGAGTGCGACGCGGCACTCTTCGGTCGTTGCCATCGTGATCGACGGTACCCCAGGCCTTCGGGGTAGCGTCTGGGCATGAGCGACTCATTGCCCGAGGCCGAGGTCGGGGCCGTAGCAGAGGGTGTTCCGGCGGGTGTTCCGGAGGCCGTCGTGGAGGCGGAGCCCGCGTACGACCCGGCTGCCCCCGCGCCCCTGAACGTGGACCGCGCCCCGAGCGGCAACGCCGATGTCGACGCCCAGCTCGGGCGGCTGGCCGACACCGACCACCTCGCCACGGACGGACATGTCGAGGTGTACGAGGATGTACACCGGGGGCTGCGCGACGCGCTCACCGCGCTCGACGCCCGCCCGGGACCTCCGGTGCCCCCATCGACGTACGACCGCAGGAGCTGAACCGAACGTGGCAGGAGTGGCACGCCGACGTCTCGACGCCGAGCTGGTCCGACGGAAGCTCGCGCGGTCGCGGGAGCACGCGAGCCAGCTGATCGCCGCCGGCCGGGTCACCGTGGGCAGGACCGTCGCGACCAAGCCCGCCACCCAGGTGGAGACGGCGGCCGCCATCGTCGTCGTAGCGGATGACGACGACCCCGACTACGTGTCGCGCGGTGGCCACAAGCTCGCGGGCGCGCTGGAGGTCTTCGTACCGCAGGGGCTCGTCGTCGAGGGACGGCGGGCGCTGGACGCCGGCGCGTCCACCGGAGGCTTCACCGATGTGCTGCTGCGGGCGGGTGCCACGCAGGTCGTGGCGGTCGACGTCGGGTACGGGCAACTCGCGTGGTCTCTTCAGAGCGATGAACGCGTCACCGTCAAGGACCGTACGAACGTACGCGAGTTGACGCTTGAAGCGATCGATGGGGAGCCTGTGGATCTAGTCGTGGGGGATCTGTCCTTCATCCCGCTCGGGCTGGTGCTGCCCGCCCTGGCGCGGTGCACGAAGCCGGACGCGGACCTGGTGATGATGGTCAAGCCGCAGTTCGAGGTGGGGAAGGACCGGCTGGGGAGCGGCGGTGTCGTACGCAGCCCCGAACTCCGGGCCGAAGCCGTACGCGGTGTCGCCCGGCGGGCCGCGGAACTGGGGCTCGGGGTGCGGGGCGTCACCGCCAGCCCGCTGCCCGGGCCCTCCGGGAATGTCGAGTACTTTCTGTGGCTGCGGGCCGGCGCACCCGAACTTGACCCGGCCGATGTTGACCGTGCAGTGGCGGAGGGGCCGCGTTGACACAGAACCGAGCTCGTACAGTTTTCCTGCTCGCGCACACGGGTCGGCCTGCGGCCATCCGGAGTGCGGAGCTGGTCGTGAAGGGACTGCTCCAGTCCGGTATCGGAGTGCGCGTCCTGGAGTACGAGGCACGCGACCTGCCGCTCCCGGACGAGGTGGAGACGGTCACCGAGGCCACCCCGCAGTGCCTTGAGGGCTGCGAGCTGCTCATCGTCCTCGGCGGCGACGGCACGCTGCTGCGCGGCGCGGAGTTCGCGCGGGCGTCCGGGGTGCCGATGCTCGGCGTCAACCTCGGCAGCGTGGGGTTCCTCGCGGAGGCGGAGCGGGACGATCTCGACAAGGTCGTGGACCGGGTGGTCACGCGGGCGTACGAGGTCGAGGAGCGGATGACCGTCGATGTCGTCGTGCACAAGAACGGCAACATCGTGCATACGGACTGGGCGTTGAACGAGGCGGCGGTGCAGAAGGCCGGCGCGGAGAAGTTGCTCGAAGTCGTGCTGGAGATTGACGGGCGGCCGGTCACGGGGTTCGGGTGTGACGGGATCGTTTGTGCGACTCCTACGGGGTCTACGGCGTATGCGTTCTCGGCGGGTGGGCCTGTGGTGTGGCCTGAGGTCGAGGCGTTGCTGATGGTGCCGATCAGTGCGCATGCGTTGTTCGCGAAGCCGTTGGTTACGTCGCCGGATTCTGTGCTTGCGGTTGAGGTGTTGCCGCACATCCCCCCGGGGGTTTTGTGGTGTGACGGGCGGCGGACTGTTGAACTGCCTGCCGGGGCTCGGGTTGAGGTCAGGCGGGGGGCTGTTCCTGTGCGGCTGGCTCGGCTGCACCATGCGTCGTTTACGGATCGGCTTGTTGCGAAGTTCGCGTTGCCCGTTTCGGGGTGGCGAGGGGCTCCTCACTAAGCGCGGGCCGGTGGGGGTTGAGCGCGCAGTTCCCCGCGCCCCTTTGGGGCGCTTCCCTCGCGTGGGTGACAGGGTGCCTCGCGCTTCTCCCGCCCTACCTCGTAAGGTCTTCATCGTGCTGGAAGAGATGCGGATACGGTCGCTCGGAGTCATCGACGATGCTGTCGTCGAACTGTCGCCGGGGTTCACCGCTGTCACGGGTGAGACCGGTGCGGGCAAGACCATGGTCGTCACCAGTCTCGGGCTGTTGCTCGGGGGGCGGGCGGACCCGGCGCTGGTGCGGATCGGGGCGAAGAACGCGGTCGTGGAGGGGCGGATCTCCGTGCCTCCGGGGGCCTCTGCCGTCCTGCGGGCCGAGGAGGCCGGTGCCGAGCTGGACGACGGGATGCTGCTCATCAGCCGTACCGTTTCCGCCGAAGGGCGGTCCCGGGCGCATCTGGGCGGGCGTTCCGTGCCGGTGGGGTTGTTGGCGGAGTTGGCCGACGACCTTGTCGCCGTGCACGGGCAGACCGATCAGCAAGGGTTGTTGAAGCAGTCCCGGCAGCGGCAGGCGCTCGACCGGTACGCCGGGGACGCCGTCACCGGGCCGCTCACCAAGTACGCGGAGGCGTATCGGCGGCTGCGTGCCGTCGCCGTCGAGCTGGACGAGATCACCACGCGCGCGCGTGAGCGGGCCCAGGAAGCCGACATGCTGCGGTACGGGCTCGACGAGATCGCGGGCGTCGAGCCGCGCCCCGGGGAGGACGTCGAACTCGCCGCCGAGGCCGAACGGCTCGGGCACGCCGAGGCGTTGGCGTCCGCCGCTACGGCCGCTCACGCCGCGCTCGCCGGCAACCCCGAGGACCCCGAGGGCATCGACGCGGCGACCCTCGTCGCGGGTGCGCAGCGCGCCCTGGAGGCCGTACGGTCGCACGACTCCGAACTGGCCTCGCTCACCGACCGGATCGGTGAGATCGGCATCCTTCTGGGCGATGTGGCGGGGGAGTTGGCGGGTTACGCCGACGACCTGGACGCCGATCCGCTGCGGCTGGCCGCCGTCGAGGAGCGCCGGGCCGCCCTCAACGCGCTCACCCGGAAGTACGGCGAGGACATCACCGCCGTGCTCGCGTACGCCGAGCGGGGCGCCTCGCGGCTGACCGAACTCGACGGCGACGACGAGCGCATCGACGAACTGACCGCCGAGCGGGACGACCTGCGCGGTGAACTGGGCGGCCTCGCACAGGCGTTGACCGACGCGCGTACGGAGGCCGCCGAGCGGTTCGCCGCGGCGGTGACTGCGGAGTTGGCCTCCCTCGCGATGCCGCACGCGCGTGTGTCGTTCGAGATCCGGCAGACCGAGGACCCGGAGGGCGTCGAGGTCGGCGGCCGTGCGGTCGCCTACGGCCCCTCGGGCGTCGACGAGGTCGAGTTGCTCCTCGCCCCGCATCCGGGCGCTCCGCCGCGGCCCATCGCCAAGGGCGCGTCCGGCGGTGAGCTGTCGCGCGTGATGCTCGCCGTGGAGGTCGTGTTCGCGGGGACGGACCCTGTTCCGACGTACCTCTTCGACGAGGTCGACGCCGGTGTCGGCGGCAAGGCGGCGGTCGAGATCGGGCGGCGCCTCGCCAAGCTCGCGAAGACCGCGCAGGTCGTCGTCGTGACCCACCTCCCCCAGGTCGCCGCCTTCGCCGACCGGCAACTGCTCGTCGAGAAGACCAACGACGGTTCCGTCACCCGCTCCGGCGTGAAGGTCCTCGAAGGCGAGGACCGCGTACGGGAGTTGTCCCGGATGCTGGCCGGCCAGGAGGACTCGGAGACGGCCCGGGCGCATGCGGAGGAGTTGCTGGCGACGGCACGGGCGGACGGCTGACGGGACGTTCCGTAGGGGTGGCGGGTGCTCCGTAGCGCGGCCGGATGATCGTACGCCCGCCGCGCATCGTCTCCTTCGCCCTGTACGCGGCCCAGGCCACCGCCACCGGAGCCGCTCTCGCCGCCGCGCGTGTCCGCCCGGCGGCCGGGTTCGTGGTTCTCGCGGCGGGTTAGTGGGGCGGTGGCCTGGGCCGCGTAC